>NZ_JBNXVS010000052.1:0-34833 GCF_050565655.1 Nodosilinea sp. AN01ver1
GCCGTGGACAATCTCTTTGAGCTCATCGCCTCGTCGGGGTGCTCGCCCCCTGCTCTTTTACCGGCATAATCCTGGAGCTCTGGAGGCTTTCTCATTAAGCCTCCCTTATCGCTGTGACCAATTACGCCAAACCTACGAAGATGAGCCGATGTCCCAGCAGTAAATCGCAACTCAGTATAGCTAGTCAGCATTAGAGCCGTCAGAAAGAACAGCAGGAAGAGGCTGAGGACAAACCATAACCTTCACAGTCGGCAGTTCTCCCCAGTGGGTCGTGTACCTCTGTGAGAAGTAGTCTGACCGCATGGCCCAGGTAGGCTTCAGGCCCATTGCGCCAAACTTGACGGCGTCAGGGCTGAGCTTGCGGTTGAGGTTGTCCACTGTGGCCATCAGGCGTTGGCCTCAGGCCGGTCCTTGACCATCGCGCTTCTCTGTATCCACCGGGGCTGCAAACAAACTGCCCTGCACCTCGCCTGCCGGGCTTAGCTCAGTAGCGATGACTTTGGCTTTCAGATACTCATAGCCTGGGGTGAAGGCGGCTTCGGCCAGCCTCATGGCCTCGCTTCGGGCGATCGCGCCACCACACAGCCATCGTTGTTCGAGAGCACCACCACTGGCTTGCCCGCCAGGTCAGGCCGAAAGAGCTTCTCACAGGAGGCGAAAAACGAGTTGCAGTCCACCAGGGCAAACATGGCTAGACCCTAGACAGAATAAGGGGTTACAGCATTAGAGGTCGTGCGAGGTAGATGCAATAGTATTTCTGTACTATATTCTGTGGTGGGCAGGGTCCTACTGTCTTACGAGACGGTTTTATCGTCACCAGGGTCGAGGCTTGAGCAACCGCTGTCTTAGCCACTGCGATCGCCAAGAGGTGTGATCTCAGTCAGTGTCATGGCCCTGTAGCCTCACGCAAGGGTCTCAAAACTATCACCACCCCAGCAATACCGCCGTCACCCAGCAGGTTGAAGATTCAGGCGACTATTAGGTTATCGAGACAAACCACCCGTCACTCAGGAGCCCCCAGCTATGCAACTTTCCTTCCTCGGTAAATCCTACGAAGCTTCTACCCCCGCTGTGGATGCGATCGCAACTGGCGAAACCGCAACCTTCATGGGTCGGCCCTACGCCCGCAAGCAGTTCACCGTTGCTCAGCGTCAGCAATCCACAGCATTGACCTATCGCGGCGTTCACTACACCCGATAGACCACAGTTTTCCTCCTCTAGAACAACGACCTTCTACCCCGCTGGCAACAGCGGGGTTTTTTGTAGGGTTAAACCTTGCGAATAAGAGTAGTGACCACGCCCCAAACCTCCATCTCTACCGCTTCTTCTGATTGATAGCCCGTAGCAGGCCCTAGCTTATCTTGCGGCTGGAGACTGTCCCAAGCATGGCTACAGGCGGTCAGCATTGTCCTAAGCGAGCTGGCCAGCGCTATGATACTCAATGCCAAACACAGCTTTTTGAGAGACAGCTAGCCCAGCAAAAAACGCTCTGGCCAAAATGGTTTGGGGATAGGGGTTTGAGCTGAACCTGCAATCTGCTCGGCAACGGCCTTCCCTGCGGCAATGGCCACAGGCATTCCATGCCCGGTATACCCGGCTGAGATGTATTCCCCTGGTCGGCCCGGTAGCTCTCCAATCAAAGGATTTTCATCGGCAGTAAAGCCCATGATGCCCGTCCACTCGTACTCAATGGCTACCTCTTTGAGGGACGAAAACGTGTCTCGCAGAAAGGCTTTAAGGCCCTCGCCCACTAAAGGTTCCAACGTGGAGTCATCCTCAAGACCAATTTCTTTAGTTGGCGACTTCCACCGCATTCCACCAAAGATGATTCGTCCATCCTGTCGCTGAATAGCGTATCCAGTGTCATTGCTTAGGCACCAGTCAAAATCGAATAATTGGGATGTTGGAGCGGTGGCAACCACCTGCCCCCGGACAGGTACGATCACACCCTTGAGTACTGGCAGCAGATGATAGGTCAGAGCATTGGTGGCATAAACTACGGCCTTTGCCTGGATCTCTCCCTGATTGGTCGTGATCCTAAATTCTTTTGCCTGCCGGGTAACAGCCTGAACCTCTATCTGCGTCTGAATGTGGGCCTGTTGCTGTTGAGCGGCTTTGGCAAGACCTACAACCAATTTGGCCGGCCACAGTTGCGCATGATGAGGCTCTACAGCTGCTGCCGAAAAGCTTGAACATTGAGTATTTCGCTCAACCTCTTGCTTCCCCCAATACTTTATAGCCAAGCCATGAGACATCATGAGTTCACAGCTTTCCTGAAGGGATTGGGCCTGCTCAGGAGTCATAGCTAAGTAAGCCAACCGATTAAACCGAAGATCACAATCAATGTTGTGCTGCTCCGTTAAGTCCTTCAACAGTTCAGCGCTCTGCCGCGTAAAGTTCCAGAGAGCAAGGGTATTCGCTACGCCATGAGCTGCCACAGAATCCTTAAAACTTTGGTTTGTACCAAAGACAAAATGCCCGCCGTTGCGTCCTGTTGCGCCACAGGATAGCTCTCCACGCTCTAAGACGACAGAATGTAGGCCCAGGCGACTCAACCAGTAGGCTGTACTAATTCCAGTAATTCCACCCCCGATAACAACCACATCAGCGAGATTGGGCAGGTCTTGCCCAGACTGAAAGCTAAGTTCTTGAGGGTTGAGCCAGAAGGAGACGGCACGACTCGTCATGGTTAGTGACCTAGAGGATAGCGTTTTATCCTTTCTACCCCATGATCCATAAGAAAACCCCTGTCGTGGCTACCCAATAGCGCTCGGCGGGGGCTTTTTAGTAAATGCATCTACCTGGGCTTAGGTTGCCCAGAGCAGGAAGACAATGCTCTTGCAGAGCGGCTGGGCCAACGCTTGAGAATTAGCGCCAAGACCGGCAGTACGCCTATCGGCTTAGCCGCGCTCCCGCAGTAGCAGCATGTCTTGGGTGGTGAAGTGCAGCCACTGGATGGCCTCTTTCAGGGGCCTGGGTTCCAGGTTGTGGGCCACCATTGCAAAGCTGGTCACTAGCTCGTCGCTGAGGCCCGATTGAATGTAGTCGCGCCAGTTCGCGCCCAGGCCTGCTCTGAAGTGCTCGATCGCCATCCGCAGGGTGTGATTTTCAGGTCGGTCAAAGTAGACCATCTCTACGTCTAGAATTGGCGCGGCAACCTTCTCAAACTCGGCCAGGGAGTTCTGGATGACGTTGATCCGTTGTTCGGCGGTGATGGTCATAGCGCCTCTCAATATCCAAGTTCTAGTGGGTTAGCTTGAGGGTCATCCGACTCAGAGCCGTGGAGGGGCTGAGGGTGGCCACCTCTGTCAGGGGAACCCAGGCCAGGTCGTTAGATTCCTCAGAGACTATATATGCCATAGATTTGGCCACGAGCAAAAACCGGATGTCGTAATGCACGTGGGGCGGCTCTTTGGCTGTGTTGATGGGGTGGTGGCCGATGTCGAAAATGGTGGTCTGTAGGGGCTCGATCGCCTGAATACCCGATTCCTCCCTGGCTTCGCGCAGGGCTGCTGCCAGTAAGGATTCATCCCCTGCATCCACATGACCGCCCACCTGGAGCCAGCGGTTAAACTTGCGGTGATGGGTCAGCAGCACATGGGATTTTGCTGTATTGACCACCCAGGCGGAGGCGGTGAGGTGGCCCACGTAGTTGTCGCGCGGCCAGCAGCGATCGCTTTTTCCCAGAAATGCGAGCGTGGCGGCGATAGACTCGGCCTCGGCTGGGTCGAAGGGGCTGTGGGATGCGATCGCCTGGGCACAGATCTGGGGGTTGATCATCGTCTAGGGTAGGTGCTGGTTCAGTTACCGATGGAGGGTGAGTCTGCCTAGTCTAGTGGCTTTAGAGGGCGGCAGTGAGCGATGGTCTTGCCAAGACGATGCAGCCCTACCTTTGGCGCTCACCATTCGGCTTTTTACAAAAGGCTGTGGATCGCCGCTGCTGCCGCTTCTCCGGTGCGCACGGCACCGTCGAAGAACCCCGGCCAGCGCTCGGCCATTTCTGTACCGGCCCAGTAAATTCGACCGACCGGGGCGGTGAGGGCTTCGCCGTAGCTAGTCCACACGCCCGGAGGCATAAAGGCGGCGTAGCCACCCCCAGTCCAGGGCTGGCTGGGCCAGTCGATTTCGTCGTAGGTGACGGGCGTAAGGGCTGGCTGGCCAAAGTAGTTAGCGAGGTCGGCAAGAATGGCGGCCCGGCGGTCGGATGCCTCCATAGATCGCCAAACTCCATAGCGATCGCCCACGACAAAGGCCGCCATCACCCCAACGCCGGTTTCTGGGTCGGAGCTATCGGCACAGAGTTCAATCCACGGGCCGTTGCCGATCGCCAGACCCGCCAGCCCCTGCGATCGCCAAAAAGGCCGCTCATAGGAAACCAGTATCTTGGCACAGCAGCCCATGGGCACTCGCTGGGTCAACTGGGCTCGCATCGGCGGCATGGGAGGATCGTAAAAAATGCGGCCCGCTAAATGGGGGGGCATGGCCACCACGGCATACCGGGCGGCGAAGCGACCTCTTGGGGTTGCAACCTCAACCCCCGTCTCGTGCTGGTTGATGCTCAGAACGGGTTCTCCCAGGCGAATGTTTTCGCCCAGCTCAGCCGCCAGCCGGGCTGGTATTTGGCCCGCCCCACCGTGGATTAGCTCGGCCTCTGGATACTCGGCCTGGGACGCGCAGGTGTGCCCCCAGAGCACATGCAGGAGCGATACCTGGCTTGGCTCTGCAGGCCCCAGGAAGCCGACCGTACGCGCCATGTAGGCGAAGTACCAGTGCCCAAATGCCGTTGTTGTATTCGCTTCAATCCACTGGGCAAAGGTCTGGCTGTCTAGCACTAGCGTGTGCTGATTGCGGCGAGGGTGGCCGGGGGGCAGGGTTTTAGCCAGGGCTTCAAACCGCTCCCAGGCGGCCATCGCATCCTGCCATTCTGCCTGGCTGACCTGGGGGGGCTCTCCTTCGGGAAAACCCTCGAAAAAGCCGTCAAACTCGTAACGAACGCCGTCAAACAGCAGCACTTTCTTGCCTTCGACAGAAAAGGGAAACCGACGAATGCCATACTCATCCAGCAACGCTAGAAATCGATCTTGAGTCGGCCCTACCCACTGCCCGCCAAAGTCAAGCCACTGCCCCGATGGCAACTGCCGACCTACCATCCGGCCCCCCAGGGTCGCTTGCGCTTCAATCACTAAAACGCTGTGCCCAGACCGATGCAGGTTGCGGGCCGCCACCAGTCCAGACAACCCGGCTCCAACGACAATGCAATCGTAGGCAGTTGGCATACTGGCATCCTAAACGTGGCAAGAGCCCGCCTGAGAAACCCTGAGTTTTGACAAAGAGCGTCGTCAATGGCAGGCGTAGACCCCAGCACTTTAGCCTACTTGGGGCAGACTCAGCTAGAACGACCATTCCGCCCCTAGCTCGCCTAGCCCACAACGGCACCGCGATCGGGGTTAGGAATCGTAGTCAGCTTTTCGCGGCCAATGGCGTCGTGACTCCGCAGGGTTTCCATATCAATGACGTGGCGAAAATCGCTGCCGCTGCTGCTGGCCAGGGTGTCAAACACGTCGTTAATGTCATCGATGCCGACCATCTTAATCTTGGGCGAGATGTTGTGTTCGGCGCAGAGATCGAGCACTTCCTGGGTTTCAGCGATGCCGCCAATCAGTGAGCCCGCCAGCGTAATGCGGTTTAAAACGAGCGGGCCGGGAGAGAATTCTGGAAAACTGATCATATTGCCGACAATAATCAGCGCTGAGTTGGGCTTCATCAGCGCAATGTAGGGGGCAATGTCGTGGGCCACAGGAATGGTGTTGATCATCATGTCGAGGCTTTGGGCGGCCTCCTGCATCTGAGCTTCATCGGTGGAAATGACAACTCTGTCGGCACCCAGCTTGAGAATGTCATCTTTGGCGTCGGCACTGCGGGTAAACGCCACCACCTCTGCCCCCAGGGCTTTACCAATCTGCACAGCCATGTGGCCTAGCCCACCGATGCCGACCACCCCTAACCGCTGGCCCTTTTGCAGGTGCCAGTGCTTCATCGGGGCGTAAACCGTAATGCCGGCGCAGAGGATTGGCCCCGCGATCGCAGGATCTAACGCATCGGGAACCCGTAATACAAACTCCTCACGAACAATAATGTCGGTTGTGTAGCCACCGTAAGTATTGTTGCCGTCCGGGATTTTAGAGCCGTTGTAGGTGAATGTGCAGCTCTTCGGCCCCAAGCAGTAGTTTTCCTCGCCTGCTTTGCAGAAATCGCAGACCTGGCAGCTGTTGACCATGCAGCCCACCCCCACGCGATCGCCTGCCTTAAATTTGGCCACCCCGTCACCTACGGCAGAGACCACGCCAATCACTTCATGGCCTGGAACGCAGGGATACAGGGTATTGCCCCAGTCGTTGCGGGCCTGGTGCAGATCGGAGTGACAGACGCCGCAGTGGGTCACGTTAATCGCCACCTCCCCAGCGCCGAGATCCTTGCGCTCAAACGTAACCGGGCCGAGCAAACCATCAGCACTTTGCAAGCCAAAACCAAATACTTTCATGTTTTATGTCCTGTAGGTCGTTGCGGTAGCCACCAAAATCCCAAACGGCTGTGTCCGGGAACGCTTTTAATCTTTGTCGTAGTAAAGTCAACGCTAAGACCGCCGCCCAAGAAACTACCCATTGAAAGATATGGCAATCTACCCCAGGTGGGCCGGTGATTTCTGTAGTGCAGACAGCCCACAACCCTCTCCCCTGGCGTCAGCGTCTCCTGATGCCGGTCGGACTCGACCTCCTTTGCCCTCGACGTTAGCAGCCAGCCCTTGAGGCAATCTCACAAGCCGCTGATGAGGAAAGCTACCCGCTGTGGAGATAAAACGGCAGGCACTCAGAAATCGGGCTCCTCGTCAGCGGCTATGATTCTATGACGCAAAGCGCCAAAAAGGAGGCAGGTGAAGGTTGTGGCAATGCCTAGTAGAGTGAGGCCCGTTGAAGAAGCGCTGCCGGGTCATAAGCGCTATATCGAACTGCACCAGCAAGGCTGGGACAATGGCGCGATCGCCGACGAAATGGATGTATCGCGGGAGCGAGTGCGGCAGGTATTGAGCTTCTACGGCCTGAAAAGCGTGAAAAGCGCGTCCCGTACCGTAGCTGATAAGCAGATCGTCGACGCGATTTGCCGTCTGTATGACTTTGAAGACCTGAGAGAGATTGCCAGGAGTATGCGAGTGGCGACATCGGCTCTGGAAGAGGCCGTTCGGCAGCGAGACCCGGTGGCGCTGACGCTGCGGGCTCAGCAGCAGGCCGAAAAGCACAAGGCGGCCCTAGAGCAACGCCTGCAGGAGAAACTTGCCTACTGGAAGTCGGTCAGTCCGGTTGGCTTGCTAACGGTAACGTCGATGTGGCGCGATGAGTTTGGGGGGTTTCGCGCTGGGGCTCGGTGTGAATGTGGCCGCGAAACCAGCGTGCGTTTAGAGTACTTAAGACGGGGTCTGGTGCTGTCCTGCGGCAAGCCAGGGTGTCATAGCCAAGTGAGAGCCTCGGGGGGTGCATTGAAGGCCAGGGCGCGTCAAGCTGCTAAAAATGAGCCCAAACGTCGCGCCACAAAAGTGTGACCAGGCGCAGGTGTGCGTTGCTCAAAACTGGGCCTTGGGGGCGATCGCCCCGAAAGCTGACCTGGCGAAATTAGCGAGGCCGTTTGACGAGCGGCAGGTCGCCCCTAGCGCAAACAGCTGGCCCGCGAGGGGAAATGGCTAGCTCACAGCAGCGGCATGCCGGGTAGCGGCGCTAAAGATTGGCACCAGGCTATACCCCTCGGGTACCCACTGCCAGAGTTCTTTCAGCTCTTTTGATGCAGGCGGCTGGCCCAGCCCCAGACGGGCCAAAATAACGCGAATAATGACCTGGTTAAAGTGCCTGGGAAATCGATACTGCTCCTGGGCGTGGTCTAGAAAGAACGTTTTGTAGTAGGTCTTGAGACGGCCCTCCAGCTGGGAAATTTGCTCCAGAAAGACCTCAACCTCCCCCAATCGATGCCGATGATGGCTTAACAGCAGTTCGGCAGCATTGTTGAAATGCATGCCCTCATCTTTGACCAGGTGGTGGCCGATCTTCTGAATATTTGGCCCAAAATGTCGGTAATATTCGGCTAAATCTCGTCGGTAAGAATAGACCGAGCCAATCTCATCAAACATCAGCGTCACCAGCAGCGTAAATTCGTCTTGCAGCGCAAATTGCAGCGGCTCAAAGTCATGAACCCGTGCTGAAAAGGAGCGATCCATATCGGCAAAACTGACCCCCGACAGGCTGTGGTAGGTGCGCCGCAGGGCTTCGTAGTGCTTCAGCTCATCCGCCAGCCAGAGCCCCAGCATGGCTAGAAAGTCTGACGTCATCTCTGCCCGGCGCGACATCACATAGTCGTACAACGACTGGGAGTCGCCTTCTGAGTAGACATCTCGACTGAGCAGGCTGCAAAAGTTTTGCCAAACCCCCTCGGGGGCATGGGCAAAGTACGGTTCTGGAACGGCGTAATCGAGGGGTAGAACCCGATCTAAAACCCAGTGGTTTTGCCCCAGTTTGGGCCTGCCTACCAATGCCATTGCTCTCACCCGTAAAAAGACTGCATGTTTGCCCCTGGTCTAAACCTCGATCTAGACCTCGATTTACATACCGGCAATGTAAAGCCCATCGTCGGAGACAATGTGGGGAATGATCAGGCAGTGGCGTCCGGTAATGCGCGAGGTGTCACCGCGCAGAATAATGCCCGCCGCCTCGCCGTTGATCACCCAGCTGCCGACCATGTAGTGGTAGCCAAAGGCCTGGGGGAGTTCGATATAGTCCTGAATGACAAACCCTTCTGAACCGTAGCCGAGGGCATCCCGTTTTTCCAGTTCGCCGACCCCCGTTTCAATCGAGGTGCCCACCCCTTCTAGCCCCAGCATGGGCTTTTTGACGTGCATCTCCAACATTAGCTTGGTGGCCTCGGGAGAAATATCGCTGTCGAAGTAGGTGGCCAGCAAGTAGGGGCGGTAGTCGGAGTCTTGGAACTGGTCCCACATCAGGGCCATGGCCCCCTTATTCGAGAGCACCTGCTTCCAGAGCGGTTCGATCACCTTGACGTCTCCGGCTTCCAGGCGACGGGCCAGGGCAGGAGTGGCTTGGGCGTTGGCCATGTCGTTTTGAATGTCAGACCAGTCGTAGATTTTCCACAGCACCGGAATGCGATCGTTAACGTGATCGATGAAGTAGCCTTCTTCATCGAGCCCCAGCCCCCGCTGCACCGCCTGGCCCTGCTCATCTTGCAGACCCCGCAGGTAGACAATTTGGGTGTAGATGTCGCTATCCACCTCGTCGTGGAGGATCTGGATTAGCTGCATGGCCATTTCCAGGTCTTCCTCCAGGTTTTCATCGACTAGGAAGGAGATGCCCGTTTGGCGCAGGTTGTAGGCCTCGGCAATGCGCCGCCACTGACCAGCCACCAGATCCCAAAACTCGTTGAACTGGCTGGCGTCGTTGGGCAGGGGAAACGGGCCGCTCTGGTGGTTGCGCTTGTAGTCAACCAACCAGTTCCACTGATAGATGGTTTCGGCCCCCAGCAGCGGCGTTTCGCCGTTGATCTCAATCAGCTTGATCTGACCGTCTTCGGTGACCACCAGATCAAATCGGGTGCAGAGGGAGAGGTCTTCTACCGGGTCGGTGCGATCCCAGCTGGCCTTGATCGCAGGCCAGTAATCGGGGCGAATTTGCAAGCTGGCCAACCGGCGATCGACATCCCCCGGCTGATCTTCGGTAAAGAACCAGTCGAGAAACTCGACGCACAGCTGCCACAGCTGCTCGGTGGCGGCGGCGATCGCCGTTTCTTCCTGGGTGTCAAACTGGAGGGCAAAGGGCTGGGGCAGGGCCTCGACCCAGTACTGCTGCTTTGGATCGCTCAGCACCTCGCTCTGGTAAGCATTGGCCTGGATGTGCTCTTGCCAGTGGCGACGCCGCACTACCTTAAAGGGTCTCATAGGCGACTACTTTCCACCCCTACCTGTGCTTTTGAAGGTTGAGCCAAACCCCTGGCTGCTGCGGCCGGTAATCGTACCCCTGGCGGCGGTGCCTGGGGGGCGTTGGGGTGCGGCTACGCTGGTGTGGCGCGGCACCGATACCGGCCCTGGGCTGGTTGTGGGAACGGTGCGTCCGAAGGGGGTCACCACCTGCCCCGGCTGACGGCTGCGGAAAACGGTGTGGGGTTGATAGACGCTGCGGTTGCTGCCGCCAAAATTGAGATAGACAAAGCTGGGGGAGCCGTAGGGGTAGAGGTAGGTGCCGCCATAGGCCGGTCGGTAGCCACTGGTTTCAGCACCGGCGGGCGTAGCTTCGCACTGCACCCCCTCAGCCTGGCAGTCTGCCAGGCTGGCATAGACCGGAGCGGTGCGATCGTGTTCCTGCAGGGCGGCCTGCATCTGTGGTGCGCAGTCTTCGACCTGCATGACCGGCGGAGTGGGGGGCTGGGCCAGTTGATTTTGCTGGTGGGCCTCAAGTAAGACCTGATATTCTTGCTGCTGTTTGGTAATGTCGGCTTCGCACTGCTCCGTGGTTTCGTAAAACACCGCCGGAACCGCCTCGTCGGCGTTTTGGTCAGTAACCGTGCCGCCGCCGCTGTTCGGTTGGGTAGACGGTCCGCCACACCCGGCTAGCAGAGAAGCAAACACCGCCGACAGCACCAAACTGCTGTGGAGCTGCTGCCGGTAGATAAAGCGGATTTGCAGAGGCTGGGAATTGGGTTTTGGATATGCCATACAGTCTTGCTAAAGCCGTGAGCCGTCATCAAGCTTTCCCACTATAGCCAGCCAGCCGAATGGGGTTGGCAATAATAAATTCCTGCAACAAACTCCCAAATTGCCCCTCAAATTTCCATGCCGTCGCTGTTGACTGACTCAACCGGGCTAACGGTTTCTGGAGGCATACTGGGGTTTGCAGAATCAAGCTGTGCTCCCATCTGTTTGAAACCGTCAACGTAGACCGTGAAGGCTCGCAGGCTCTCGCCTGTTTAGCCTCAGGTCTGGCGGTACTCTATCTGCGGAGCATAGACGGTGACAATTCCAGGGATGGCGGTGGCAATGGTGAGTGCCCCGCCGAAGTCAGTCTGGCTAGAGGACAGGCCCGCCATCAGATCGACATCCACGCGATCGCTTGCCAGATCCCAGAGGGTGGGCAGGGTGACATTGGCAAGGCGCAGGGTCAGGGCAGGATGCCCCCCAGCCCCTACAGCTCCTGCATCTCCGTCGAGATGAGACGAACTGGCGGACTCCAGCAGCTGATAGAGCACCTGGGTATTGGGGTAGCGTTGGCGAGTGCTCCAGAGCTGATGGGGGGGCTGCTCTAGCAGATAGACTTCCCCAGTGCCGACCTCGGTCAGCCAAAGCGCTGGGTCGCTGGTACTCACCAGCAGCCAGTAGGGCTGACGGTAGAGCACCACCGGGTCTGGGAAACGGACGGTAATCCACTGGGGAGAGGTCGCCCCTTGCAGGGTCTGGCTCACCTGGGTCAGCGACGAACTCGGCAGCTTTCCGTCGTCGAGGCGCAGGTCGATGGTCAGGCTGGTCTGCGATCGCAGCCGCAGCAGCCCTAGGGTGACGCCGCTGTAGCGGGTGGCTACCGGTGGCGTAAAGCATAGCCCGCCCCACTGCTGGGGCAACAGCGCTATGCCCTGGCGCTGGGTCGGCGGGGTTTGGGTTGCGGTCGTTAGCGAGGCGGTGGAGAGCTGGGAGCCTTTGAGGCTGACGCTGAGCTGTAGCGAGGCCGCCTGCACCTGGGGAGGCAGGGTCAGGGCGATCGCCTGGGGCCGCAGGTCATCGCCCTGGAAGCGCAGTACCTGCTTGGCGGGGGTGGTCGAATTGGGGGTAAACCCCTGGTAGGCGCGGCGGTAGTCCAGCGTCGCCTGGGTGATTTCAACCCGACAGGGGGCATCTGACTCGGCCACCAGGTTGAAGCTCGCCAGTGACTGCCTGGCTAGAAAGCGCTCTAGCGCTTGAAAATCGTCGTCAGCAAGATTTACCCGACTCTGGGCACTGCTGGTGGTCAGCTGTCCGGGGGCCTGCCAGAGGGAAATCAGCGAGTTGCTCTGATCCAGCAGGCCCAGGCGGGGGGTGGTGGGGTAGCTGGTGAACCACAGCTGAGCAATCTGGCTGCTGGTGAGCGAGCTATCGGCCCGCTTGAGCACAAACTGGCGATCGGTAAACTCCTGGGGGAGAGTGATCTCGCCGCCGCTGATGGTGGCCTGGGTGGTGGGCTGCTCGGCGATCGCGCTACCATCGACCCGGTGTACCGTGATCAGGCCCGACAGGCCGCCCGCGAACCTGACTCGGTGCAGGCGCAGGGGCACGGCCAGATCGACGCGCACCCCGCCCCCCTGATTGCTGCGACTGGCGGTGACCACCGCCCCGCTGGCCAGGGCGTTGAAGGTGAGAGGCAGAAATTCGGCCCGGATCTGAGCGCCGGGGGCGACCTTGAGGATGCCCTGTCCTGGGGGCAGGGCGAGGCTCCATACCCGACGAAAGCTCTGGCGGGGGGGCTGGCCTGCGGTCTGGTCTAGGGTGTGGGTACCGAGGGGAAGGGCCATAGCTACTGGTTCAGGTCTGTGCGCAGGGACAGTACATTGTTGCCGACTCGGCTGATCGAGTCTTCGAGCCCGACAATGCGGTTGCTCGACGCGCGAGCGAGGTTGGTCAGGTTGCGCTGTAGGCCACCGACCTGGCCATCGAGGGTGTTGAACCGGCTGTCGAAATTCACCACTCGACCATTTAAATTGCTGAAGCGGCCATCGAGATCGACGACCCGACCATTGAGGCCACTGAACTGGGTATCTAGAGTAGCCACGCTGGTCGAGAGGCGACCCACCTGCCCGCTGACGGTGGTAACTCGGGTATCTAGCCCGCTGACCTGGGTCGTTAGGGTGCCGACATTGCGCTGGAGACCCTCCACAGAGGTATTGGTCAGAGCAAGGCTGCGGTTGAGGCTGACGGTGTCTTGCCGGAGCCCGACCACCTCCTGATTGAGCTGGGTGACGCGGGTGTCGGTGGCCTGGCTGCGGGTCTGGAGGGTGGTGATCTGGCCGTCGAATTCCTGGTCTTTTGACTGCAGGGCGGCAATGGTTTCGGCCTGGGTGGCGATGCGATCGCTCACTTCAGCCACGACTCCTCTAAAGCCGCCCACGGTGCTATCGACGTCGGTCACCCTGGTCTCCAGGGTATCGACCCGACTGGCGACCGTACCCAGGCGGCCATCGATCACGGGCAGCCGCCCCTCAATGGTGCCGATGCGGGTGCCAATCTGAGTGAAACGGCTGGTGGTGCTGGCATCGAGCTGGTCAACATTGCGCTGCAGGCGACCAAACTGAGTCGAAAGGCTACCCACCTGGTCATCCACCTGGGCAAAGCGTCCCTGAAAACCCTCGACCTGGTCGCTCAATTCCACCACATTGGCCGCCAGGGTATCGATCTGGGCGAGGCGGCCCTGAAAGCCCGCGACCCGCTCCTGCACCGTGCCCAGGTCGGTGACCAGACCGCCGACGCGGCTGTCGAACTGGTTGAACCGGGTTTGTAGCGTACTGACCCGGCTGTCGACGGTTTCAAAGCTGGATCGCACATCGCTGAGCTGAGTGGTCAGGGTGCCGACACGGCTATCTACTGTGTTCAGGGAGGTTTGCAGCCCTGTGACCCGAGTGGCCAGGCCGGTGACGCGATCGCCCAGTTCACCCACCGCAATTCCGCTCGACTCGATCTGGCTGCCCACCTCTGCCTTTAGATCGGTGCGGGTTTGCACCACGCTCTGCAGGCCGCTGACGCCGCCTACCGCCAGCAGGCCTCTGGCCACATTCAGGGTCGGGGCCAGGTCAGCCTTAAGCCCCGTGTCTTCGACCTCATTCAGCCCCTGGAGCAAAAAGGACTGCACCGTTTTATCGACCACCTTGCGGCCAATGTAGGCCCCAACAAGGCCCGACTGGCTGCCCACGTAGTCGCTCACCTGTCGGTAAACCCCCTCCCGGAGATTTCCCAGGGGATTGGTCTTTTGCAGCGCATCGAGCACGGTGGGCAGAGGGTTCTGCGCCTCTGACAGGGCAAGCAGCGTCTCCAGCCAGGGGCCGAGCCATTGCTTAAAGGGCACCATCAGCGCCCCCAGCCCGGTAACCGTGGTGCCCCCCGGCTGCTGCACGTAGGCAGTGACCGTGGCCTCCAGATAGTCCCACTGGGCCAGGTAGTCGCGCACATTTACCGACTCCAGCAGCCCCTCGCCAAAGTCGCGAAAGTAGATATCCAGCGCCTGGCGATAGGCGTGGTTGACCTCCCACTGGTAGAGCTGGGCCATCTCGCGCAGGTCGGCTGCGGTCTGGCGCGGCGTGGTCGCGGCGGCGTCCAGGCGACCCAGCAGCCGTTCCAGGGCCTCCTGCTGGGCGGCCAGTAAATCTTCGGAGGTGGGGGGTAGCAGGCTGAGGCTAAAGCGACCCTCGGCGTCAGTGGTCACCACCAGGCTGGTGCCCTGCTCGGCAATCAGGCGATCGTGGCTGCGCAGCCGCCCCCAGGTCGTGGCCACCACCACCGCTGTCCCCACCTGGGGCTGTCCGTCCCCAGCGGTGACGGTGCCGGTCAGCACCAGCGACTGCCCCAAAAACGGGGCCGGGCGCGACGCGGCCAGGGCTACCTGGGGCCGCTGCGCCTGAAGCTGGGCCACCTGCCGACGCAGGGCCTGAAGTTCCTCGTGGATCTGAACGATATCCAGAGTAGCGGGCATGGGGCTATCCTCAACGGGGCAGGCGGAGATTGGGCAGAATGGCTTCGACCTGGGTCTTCAGGGCGGCCACATCCTGCAGCTGACGGTTGACCACGGCGGGGTCGAGGTTGCGCAGCACCGATACCTGATCCTGCAGGGGTGAAATCTGCTGGCGAATCGCCCGCTGCACCACGCCATTTTCCGCCTCGATCGAGGTGCGGAAGGCCTGCTGCTCTTGCTGGAGGGTCTGGCGGGCCTGGGTAATGCCCTGATTGACCTGAGTCTGCACGGTTTCGGTCAGCTCGGTGCGCAGGGCCGCTGTGTTGGTTTCAGTTTGCAGGGCGGTTTCGCTAAACACCTTAAAGCCCACCTCCTGGGTGGTCAGGGACAGGGTTTTGGCCTCAGCTCGGCCGAGGGTCTGCTGAATGCCGATGGCGTTGTGCAACCCCTCGGTCAGCGTGTTCAGGAAGGGCACTGGCGTAGCGGGCTGCACCCGCCGCAGCGCTTCGTCGACAATGCGATATTCGCGCTGTTTGCCCAGCAGTCCCTTGTTCTCGACCAGGGTGGTGATTTCGTCCTTGAGCCGCTCGGTAGACCGGCGGAAGTCTCTGTCGATCATGGGGTTAAAGCGCTCAATGTAGGGATTCAGAGGCAGCACCTCCAGGGGCGGCTGAATGAAGTCCACAATCCAGGGGCCAATCCAGTCGCGGTAGTCGATTTGAATAGAGCTGACGCCGAGGCTGGGGTCGGGCGTGGTGGGGTCGGCGTCGGGCTTGACGAAGGCCATCACGGTGGCGCGATAGGTGCGCCAGCGGCTGCCCAAATCGGGGCGAATGGTGCCCCCCGACAGGGCCGGATGCCGCAGGTAGTGAGCATCGAGATAGTGCTGAATCTGGCTCGACTGCTGGTACTGGCTGCGCAGCAGCGGATATACCGGGCTGGCCTCCTGGGGGGTGGTGGCCTGTAAAATCATCTGGGCAATGGGTTGAGTCAACCCCTGGGGCTGGCTGCGCAGCACCACGGCCATTTCGTTTTCGTCGTCGTCGGTGAGGCCTTCGGCGTAGTCGGAGCGCAGCTGCACCTGGGCCAGACCATCGCCGTCGACCTGCACCGAAATAGTGCGATCGCCCACGCCGCCCCGGGTCGTAAACCCCGACACGGGTCTGAACTGCCCCCAGGTGGCCACCAGGTCAACCCAGGGCCGATTGCGAGCGTTCAGCGTCAGCGGGTTGCCCTGCAAATCGGTGAGCTGCACGGTGATGTCGGCCAGTTCGCCCAGGGCGTAGTTGACTCGCTCGGTGCTGAGGCTGAGGCGGTAGTACTGGGCGATTAACGGATTCACCACATTCTGCAGGGCGGTGACATCGGTGCGCAGCTGAGTCACCTGGTCGCCCAGGCTGGTAATGGTGGTTTCCAGGGTGGTGACCCGCTCGATCAGGCTCGCCTCAACCAGTTCGTCCAGGGCGTTGACGAGCTGATTCCAGTCCTGAGATTGAATCAGTTCGCCAGCCACTTTGTTGCCGATCGCATCTGCTAGTAGGCCCATGGTGTTTACCTCGTAATCCTTGCTTGTGAGACGGTCTGCGAGAGAAATAAAAGCGCCGAGAGGCCGTTAGCCGCTGGACAGGTCGCCCCGCAGCAGGTCGTCGCCCAGGGCCAGCTGCACCTGCACCCCGGCGGGTCGCACCTGCTGCATACCCGCCCACACGCGATCGAGAATGATCGGGTCGATCGCCTCACCGGCCTGGAGTCGCTGCAAGCGCACCAGTACCGAGGCGGGCTGGTGCGGCTGCCAGCTCAGCCACACCCGAGCGGCGGGCAAAAAGGCAAACAGGCTGGCATCAAAGTGGCTGGGGGGCGACCCGGCAAAGTCAAATCGGCCCGACTCGGGGTCGATATGGCTGGGGTCGTTGCCGATGCGGCGGCCCTCGCTGGTCCAGAGCGGGCGGCTGTCGGTGGTGATGGGGTTGTCGCCCTCGACCTGTAGGTAGCGCCAGGTGGACCCTCCCACCGGCAGGCGCGGCACCGCCACCAGGCCGCCGTCGCGAATTTCGGTGGGGCGGGGCTTGTAGCGCATGCGCAGCTGGGGGGTGGGGTCGGCGGCCCCTGGATCAGGGGTGAAGCTAGTGCCATCCCACTGGCCCAGGTCGGCGATCGCGCCATCACTCCAGGCCACGCTGTGCACGGCCTCGGCCTCGATTGTTCTCAGCGCCAGCTCAACAGTGAGCGGGGTGAACCGCTCCCAGGCGCTGGCGGCGGGGTTGTAGCGCCAGCCGTCGCGGGGGATGGGGTCGCGATCGGCGGGGTAGAGCCGATCGGCCTGACCCAGCACCTGCCAGCGATCGCCCTGGTATTGCCAGAGCCGGTAGCCGTCGTAGCGCAGCAGGCCGCGATCGCAGCCAATCCACAGCAGCCCGCGCGGGTCGAGGCTGAGCTGGTGGACCGGGCCAGTGCTGATATCGGGAAAGGCGTGGAGCACGGTTTCGCTGGTCAGCCCCCGCACCGGCTGGGCCAGGTAGCGGGCCAGCCCCTGGTCGGTGCCCAGCCACAGCGTACCGTCGCGGCTGCGGGCAATGGCGCGCACGGGGGGCAAAAAATTCACCTCGGCATCGGCGGGGCCAGTGGCGGGGTCAAAGGCATCCCATTCGGACTGCTGCTCGGTGCGCACCTGGCCCCGGTAGCGGTACCAGACCCCCAGTTCCGGCTGCTGCTGAAGCAGACCCCAGCTGGTGCCAAAGAACCGCGCTCCGGCCCCGTCGCTGTAGATTGCGTAGACCTCAACCCCCTGAAGCTCTGTGGCGGCCAGGGTGCCATCGGTATTGAGAATAAAGGCTCCACTGGCGGTGCCCAACCAAATTTGGTCAGCTATCGCCGCCAGGGCATAGACAGCCGCACTGGGCAGGGTGGTGAGGGTCTGCTCCTCTCCTTGTGGGGGAAACAGCGGCAGCCGCACCAGGCCGTCGTCGCTGCCGATCAGCAGATCGGGGCCGTGGGCATACAGGTCGTGGATAGCACTCAGTTCGGCAAATTCGCCGCTCCAGGTCTGGCCGTCGTAGCGCCAGAGCTGCCCGCTGCCCTCGCTGTTGACCGCCACCCAGAGGGCGCTGTCTTCGGTTTGGGCGATCGCCACCACCGTTCCCTCCGGGCCTTCGGGCTCAGGAGTCCAGGGGCCTGCCGCCGTGGGGTCAGTGGTCGAGCTAGCCCGCTGTAGTCTGGTTGCCGTGCCCAGCCAGCCGTTGTAGGCAGGCTGAATGCGCAGGGTTTCGCCGGGGGCCAGATTGCCCTGGTAGGCAATGCCAAGGGGCTGACCAGGGCCGCCGTAGCGCTCAATCAGGGGCGACTCGGTGGCGGCAATTTTGTTTTCCTCTGGAGTTACTCCCTGGATGTAGAGGGTGGGTAAGACGGGGCGCAGCCCGGTCAGGGTGAAGCGCCAGCGCATCAGCGGGCCAACTATGTCGGTCGGGGGGCCATTGGGGAGAGCCGGGGCCAGGGTGGGGGCGGCGGCCACGCCTTCTTCGATCCAGAAGGGGCGATCGCGCAGCGCCGGGGCAGCGCTTAAATCGAGGGGCAGCTGGAGTTCCACCATCCGCCGCAGGGCCTGAATTGTGCCCACCCCATCGCGGTAGAGGGCCACGGTGCGGCGCACCCGCAGGCGAAAGGCCTCCACGGTTTCGCGGGTCGGTTCCTGCCATGGCGACAGACCCACCAGGGCGCTGAGGTAGGCCAGATCGTCAATGTAGGGAAAGCTCAGCAGGGATGGATCCCCCAGCAGCGGTGGCGGCAGCGGGGGTTCCTGAAGCTGCCGCCGCCGCCGAAAGAAGGCGTCGTAAAAGGCCCGGTCGGCGTACTCAAACCAGTGGGCCTGGAGCACGGCGGCAGCCTCTAGGTCAACCTGCTCCAGCGATCGCCCCACCGCCTGCAAAAATCGGGCCATCAGGCCTTCATCCCCCGGCTGGGGGCGGTAGAGGGAGGGCATGCGATCGCGAATTTGCTCGTATCTAGCCATCGGTCGCCTCCAGGGTAGTGCGCACCACGCCATCCAGACTGAGCCGCTCAAAGGGGGTGAGGCGGTAGGGCACGTCGTCGGGGGCCGTCAGCACCTGGCTGAACTGGGTGGCCTGGGTGATCACAAACTGCACCTGGTAGGGGCCGATGTTGGGAACTGGCGGCGCTGTCTCGGGCAGCGATGCGGCCGCGTGGTTGGGCAGCGGCACCACCGCCAGCAGTCGCCCGTAGCTGAGCTGCCGCTGTTCAGCCGGGGTGGTTTCGCTAGCGTTGAGGTCGTTGACGGTGGCGATCGCCGCTCGCAGGGTCGCCTCAATCGCCGGTAGATCGGCGGGGTCGGCGTCGTCGGGATGGCTGATCTGCACCGCCAGGCGCGTCGGCAGGTTGGGGTCGGCAATATCCAGACTGCCCAGGCGCACCGCCAGCCCCTGGGTGGCCAGCTGCCCGCTGGCGGGGTCGGGCATGACGCTGACCTGGGTGCCCGCTTCGGTGCGCACGATGCTGAGAATCTGCACGTCTTCGACGCCGTTAATGGCCAGGGCCAGCCCAATCAGCCGATTGAGACTGCCGGGCTCGGCGCTGGTCAGCTGGGCAAAGTAGTCGGCGATCTGCTGCTGTAGGGTGTGCTGAATGCCCCGCAGTTCCTGCTCCAGCAGGCCGCTGGCGGTGGTCAGCCGCAGACTCACATTCAGGGGCACGGGCGGGTTAGGGGCAGCAATGGTAAACGGAATACCTGCGGGTCGGGCCGCCTCCAGCGCGGTGTAAAGCCGCTGATACTGGTCGGGGGGCAGGGTCTGCACCAGGGGGGTGATTTTCAGGCGGCGCACCCCGGTGGCATCGGTGAGTTCTTCGATTTCGGCGGTCAGCCCCTGGCTGGCGATCGCCTGTTGCAGCGCCCCCAGGGTGGCCCGCTGACTGCCGTAGAGAAAGTTTTTGGTGCGCGATCGCAGCTCGGCGTCGGTCTCGCTGCGGGTGGCGATCGCGGTGGGGGCCGGGTTGGTGATGCTGGCCACCCCCGCCAGGGGCACCACCAGGGTGGTCAGGGCATTGGCAGGCAGCGGGTCATTGGGCTCCAGATCGCGAATCGGCACCCGCACGGTGGTCTGGTCAGGGGCCATCTGCACCGTTTCGATGGTCTCATACTCTACGCTGCCGTCGGCGTTGATCGCCCGCGTTCCCGCCGGAATGTTGATTGCCCCCCGGCTGTTGGCGGCGCGGGTAAACTCCAGCAGGCCCGTGGCCAGCCCTCCCTGCACCCGCTCAATGCCCAGCAGGGCCACCACATGGTCGAGGGCGCGATCGCTGGCCGTATCCACAAAGCCCGAGTCGTAGACCTGCTCCAGCTGGGCGTAGAGCCGGGCGATTTCCAAAGCCACCGACTCGCTCAGGGTGCGCACCACGCTGCCGGTGTAGATATCGGTCAAGACCGGCAGCGCCGCCTGGGGATAGTAGTTGATCGCCAGCAGCGTGCCGGGGTCTGGCAGCTGCGCCCCCTCCAGCCAGACCAGGGTATTGCCCCCCGCCAGGGCGTAGTCGCTGCCCTGGCGAAACAGCACCGACTCGCCGTCGCGCTGGCCGTAGACCGACTGAATTTCGGCCACGGGGGGCTGTTGCAGGGTGTGGCGGAAGGGTGGCCCCGTCGCCCCCGGCGGCGGAAACGGGTGGCTTTCTGACGAGACCCCCTGGGTGATGCCGGTCAGCAGGTTATCCAGCACCTCAGGAAACGGGCGACGGCGAAAACTCATGGCGCTACCTCCAGCACAAAGGAAATTGGGGTCGCCGGGGCCGCCACGGGCTTCACCAGCAACGCCACATTGATGCGGTCTCTGGTGCCCGGCGCGGGCGTCACCGCCAGCACCTCCACCTTCTCCAGGCGCGGCTCCTGGGCCAGGCTTTCGAGAATGTATAGCCGCATCAGGTCCAGATTGGTGGCCACATTCCGCTGCCCAATCAGCTCGTGCAGCCGCGAGCCGTAGGTGGGGTGACCCAGGGCCGCCAGCTCGCCCCGGGGTGTCAGCAGCCGCATCACCACCGCCTGGGCCAGGTTGTCGGTGCCCTCAACGGTGTCAAAGTCGGTCACCCGGCCCTGGGGAATGCGGCGCACCAGCTCCTGGTTGCCGTAGACCGGGCGCAGGGCCGCCTGCCGCAGCTGCAGCCGCAGGTCGGTACGCAGGTGGGCATCGGTCGCCATGGTTAACCTCCAATGAAAACAGTACCGACCGCCACCACCGTGCCCGCCGGGGTATCGGCGGGGTCGTTGCAGGTGAGGGCCGTATCGCCATTGCGGGCGGCGGGTTTGCCGTTGATAAACACCGTCCCGCTGCCGGTCTGAATCGTGGCCTGGTTTTTGGGCGGCGTTTGAAACGGCCCGCCCTGGGGAATGTGGGCCGGCACGTTGTTGGCCGTGCTGCCCTGCACCGCCGCAGGCATGCCGCCAATATTGACATCGCTGCTGAGCCCGCCGTCAATCTGGCCGGTAAAGGGGTGGGGCAGGGGCGTCGGCACCGGGCCACCGGGGGAGGGAATCTGGATGATGTGGGTGTCGGTGGCGAGGATTTGATCGCCCTGTTTGGCTGCGGGTTGAGGCATAGGAGAGGTGAGGAGATGAGGGAACGGTACCTGAGCGGAGTCGAAGGGGCGGAGGTGAGGGAACGGTACCTGAGCGAAGCCGAAGGGGGGGACGGTCCCTGAGCGAAGTCGAAGGGGGGGACGGTCCCTGAGCGGAGTCGAAGGGGGGAGGTGAGCGGACGATCCCTGAGCGGAGTCGAAGGGAGGGACGATCCCTGAGCGAAGTCGAAGGGAGGAATTTCTGGTTTTGACCTGCTCATTTGCTGGCGCGACCCACAGGGGGTGACTTTGGGTTGGGTATCAGTTCATTCATGGGAATGGGCTGGGGAAACGGAAAGGGTCAATTAATGTTTACGGTGGCTCCTTTAATCACGGTTTCGCCCTGGGCTTCGAGGTTGAGGTTGGCCTGGGCCTTGACGGAAACGTTGTTGCCCTCAAGGGCGACATCGCCCTGGCTGGTAATGGTGACGGCACCGTCGCGGTCGATCGCGATCGCCGCCTTGCCCCCATCCACATCGATCGAGACCACCGGGTCGTCGTCGAGCAGGGTGATGGTCAGAGCGCTGCCGAGGGAGAGGGTAATTGCCTTGGGGTCTTCGCCGCTGAAGGCGACCCGCAGGGCATCGTCCTCGGCGGCATCCGGGGGCAGGTGCCAGATCGCCTGCTGGGGCTGGCTGACCGGCGGGCGAGCGCTGTCAGAATACAGGCTGCCGGTGATGACTGGCGCGTTGAGGTCGCCGCCGACAAACTGCACCAGCACCAGATCGCCCACCGAGGGAATGCTGACCTGGCCGATGCGGGGGGTGGCCACGGGCACCTGACGCAGCACCAGTCCTGTGTTGCGCAGCACCACAGTGCAGGCATAGTTGTCGGTGTCGCCGCCGTCGGCGTGGGGGTGGTTTTCCTGCACCACGGCCAGCTCCGCCGTCTGCTGGCGGCTCAGCTCCTCCTGCACGATGCGCTGAATGGTTTCGTAGAGGGTGAGGGTGGTCATAGCAGCCCTCCCAGTGCGGCCAGGGCACCGAGAGGCACCGAGGCGGTTTTTAGCAGGCTCAGGCGAGTGACAAACCCCCGCGATTTAGACAGCCGATGGCACACGCGTTCGACCTGGTAGTTGCCGTTGAGGAAATTTTCTGGGGCGGCGGCGATCGCGATCTGGCGGCCCACCGCTACCTGGGGAGCGCCGGGCACCCACAGTTCGCCGGTGAGCTGCACTGAGGCGGCGGCTGAGGCGCGGGCGGTGGCGGCGGTGCGTGCGGCATCCTGGCTGCGCAGGGCACCGTCGCTAGCCCAGCGCTGGGCCTCGCCGCTGCCCGCCTGGGCCTGCACCCCGGTGGCATCGGCCACCAGCCAGTTCCAGGCGTCTTGCCCCTGGCTGCCCGCCGCCCCCTCGCCGCTGACCTGCACCCCGTCCAGGGCGGGGGCCGCCTCGGTAATCTCTAGCTTGAGCACATCGGTACCGTAGGTAAAGGTCTGCACGGTTTCCCCCTCGCTGACTGGGGCAAAGGTGAGCTTGCCCGCCGGGGTGAAATAGGCCCAGTAGCCGCTGCGGCGGGCCAGGGCGGCAATCTGGGCCTGGAGCGGGGTGGTGCTGGCCAGGGCATAGAAGGGTAGGGACAGCCCAGATTCAATCACATCGGTCTCGACTCCGGCCTGGCTGGCCAGATCGCGCACAATGTCGCCCGCGTTCTGGGCTGCGTAACTCTGGTTGAGCCGCTGCCGCGCCAGCCTGCCGCCGCCGTCGCTGGCGTAGAGGTGGGTGAGACCCGCCAGGGTGCGCACCTGCCGGGTGACGCTGCCCGTGAATACAGCTTCGGGCGCGGCATCGGCGTAGCCCAGGGAAATGGTCACGGCATCCTGCAGAGCAATGTCCGGCGCGTCAGCCGCCGCAAAGGTGATGCAGGCACTGTTGACAAAGGGCAGCGGCCCGGTTTGCACGGCGATCTCCAGGGTGTGGCTGAGCCAGAAGTCGTCGCCCCCCTGACCCAGCAGATTCCCTGCCGCTGCGGCCAGCCCGCCCAGGCTGCCCGTCCCGCCGGAGGCTGCGCCGCTGCTGTGGGCGATCGCAAAGGCCGGTCGCCGCACTGCCGCAGGTTCGCTGTTAGCTAAAAACGGAACATTAACCACAGAGCATCTCCATCCTTAAGGACTCACCGGCAGGTTTTCGCCCAGAGGGCGAGTGGCGGGGCGGGCGGGGACGTATTCGCCAAAGTTTTGCAAGTCGGTGACGGGGGGATGGGCGCGAACTACGGCACCGGTAGTGAGCGGGTCTTCGCGGCGGACGGTGAGGTTGGCGTCGGTGCGGCGAACCAGGAAGGTGCGGAGGCGGTTGGGCTGGTGCAGTAGGGGATGGGCCGGGTCGAGAATCAGCCACTGCTGGTTGACTTCGCGAATCAGCACCAGGGCGACATCGGAGAGGGGATGCCCGGCGTCGGTAAAGGCCTGGCGCAGGGCGGGCGACAGGGTGCGGTTAGTGAGGTCGGTCTGGAGGCTGCTGCTGAGGGTGAACAGCAGATTTGAGAGCTGGGCGCGCAGATCGCGTTCGAGCCGCAAAATAGTGCGCTGGGCGTTGATTGTGTAGGTGACTTCGATGTCGCCGTTGCCCAGGGTGTGCTGCGCGGTCCCGATCACCCAGTTGAAGTCGGCAATCTGGTAACCATCGGCGTTGAGTTCGGCCTCTACGGTGGTGCGGGCCAGCAGGGCGGTCAGGCGCTGGGCGGCGGTGCCCAGGGGCGGCAGATCGGCGGGGGCATAGGGGATGGCAATCGGGGCATAGGGCAGGCTGCGATCGCGGCTCTCCTGAGTAATGCCGGGCACCCGCCCCCGCAGCGCGTCTTCCCAGTCAAAATCGACCGGGTGGTTGCGGTACTTGTCGCCAAACTGCTGGGCCAGGGTAGCGCGGGCGGGTCGAGCGGCGTTGGTGCCGGGCCAGCTGACAAACCAGAATTCCACCAGGTGTTCTTCCACTTCGGTGAGGGTGCCGCCCACCGATCGCCAGGTGTAGCCCTGCAAACCCTGGGGTGCCCGCACCACCGGATGCTGACGATCGCGATCGCCCAGGGCAACACTCAAAAGTTCTAAAATCTCCTGGCTGCGGCCCAGGGCACAGCCCCGCACCCGCACCTGAGTGCGCACATCCACCTGGGCATCGTCGAGGGGGAGAATGTCGCCAGCGGCGATCGCCTGCTCCAGCAGCTCAGGGAAGATGTCGTTGCCCCCGGCCCTGACCGGAATGCTCATGCCGCCCTCTTCGTTGGCGTGGACGACAATGTTGATTTCGCCCCAGGGGCTGTCGGCGATGGCGTGGCGATCTAGATAGTCGCGCACCTCGACCAGATTGCGCAGATTGGTCACCAGGGTTCCAGCCGGGTTGAGGTCAAAGAAATTGCGGGCCGAGGAGTAGAACTGGTTGGCGGCATCCTCCGGTTCTTCGCCCATGATGAAGGTGACGGCGGGGCGAAGGCCAATGGGGGCCTCGGCCAGCGCCTTTTGTTGGGTGACAAAGTCTAGCAGTCGCTCCAGGTAGGGGCGCACCGTCGCGCTGGTGGCGGCGTTGGTTTGAAAGGCGCGCACGGCATCGGGGCTGAGGCGTTCGAGCTGGCGGCGGTAGTAGGGCTGCTCCAGGTGGCCGGGCTGCAGGGCGCGATCGCGGAACTGACGCTCCAGCTCGCGCTCCTCGGCGGTCATGATTTTGAGGTACTGACCGGCCTTAGTCGTAATCTCACCGTGAATACGGCGTTCGCCGCGATGCCAGCGAAACTCGAACCCCTGGATGGTGTAGAGGGGCTGCTCGACCGGGTCGCCCTCGCGAATTTCGTAGAACACGCTGTAGGTGACTTCGTTGCCGTCGGCGCTGAGGTGTTCTTCGGCCACCCACAGCAGTCGGCCCGGTGCAATGTAGAAACCCACGTGGGGCCGCTGGGCCACGATGCTGGGAGCGGGGCCGCGATCGGACGTGTTTCGCAGACCCACGGCCCCAACAATTACGCCAGTGTCGATATTGATCAGGTTAATCGCGGGCTGGGTTAAATCGCGATCGCTCTCAGTAATGGCAGTGCAGGCCCCGGCCCCCTCCCGGTAGGGGCGGCTATCGTCGCCCAGGCGCACCCGCTGCCCGTAGAGGTGGGGCTGGGTCGGCAGGGCAGCGGTGTCACCCCACTGGTGGTCTTGGCAAATGCCCAGCACTGGCGGGCAGCTATTGCCCTGCCGCCAGTCGCCGCGCCAGTGGCCCCGAAACGGGTCAAAGGCATCGTTGCGGCCCCGCGCCCTGGTTTCAGCCACGCTATCGGGCCGCCCGTGGTGGCGCAGGTGAGTTTTAATTTCATCTAGATCAAAGGCACGCGGCTCCAGGGGGCCAGCCACCGTGGGAATGCTGGCCTCGGGCAGAGCGCTGAGGGCGTCGGCAAAGCTCTGGGCATCGGCAAACAGGCGAGCGTAGCGATCCCACACCGGCTGCAGAGCGGCATCGGTGGGGCGAACCGGCTGGGCGGCGATCGCCAGTTCGGCCTCCAGCTGGTCGAGGGCGGCATCGATATCCCCCTGGGGTTGGGGCTGCACCGCCAGATGCAGGGTTAAGAGCGGTTCGCTGTCGGCTTCGCCGTTGGCTTTGAGATCGATCAACACATCTCCATTCGTTCCGTTCTGGCCGGAAGGGCGAGTGCCATAGAGGGCCACGATGTACTCGCCGCTGCCGGTCAGGGTGCGGCTGTCTGGGCCGTCAGGACCGTTAAAGCGCACCTGACCCCCGCTGTCGGGCAGCTGCGATCGCAGCCCCAAAACCAGATGTTGCGGGTCAATTCCGGCGTCCCAATCCACCCGCAGCCGCAGGTGAAATAGCCGATTCAACGGCACCGTCCAGGGTGCCTCGGCTGACACCGATGCCGGTAGGCCCAGCCGAATCTGCACTTTTTTGGCGGCCCGACAGAGGGTGGCCCGCACAACATCAACCCCGGCGACAGGTAGACAGGTCATGACAGCTGCACCTCCACGGTGGTTTTTAGCTCAAAGCCAAACTCGTCGGGCGGAGCGACCCGGTGCAGTGTCGCCAGATAGAGCTTTTGCAGCATCACCTCACGGCTGTCGGCGGGCAGCGGATAGTTGTTAAAGGTAGAGAAGTGGGGCTGGTAGATAATTTGAAATTCCACACTGCCTGTCGCCGGGGCGCTGGCCGGGGCCTGGTAGGTAAAGCGCACCTCGCCCTGGGCATCGGTGGCCCGCTCAGCGGTGTGCCGCAGGGAGTCTAAGCGGCGACCCCGACGCGGCTCGGAGGCTGGAGTGATGGGGATGATGCTGCCGCCGCCCGTCACCGTAAACAGCAGGTTGTAGCCCCCCAGCGGCGTATCGGTTTCATCGCGCAGGTCAACGACGAAATCGGCGCTGGTCCCCGCCGTTATGGCTATGACCATAGTCACCGGGTCTCCGGGATTGCCCCCGGTCAGCCGCCGCAGCCGCAGTCTGGGCATTAGCTGGTTATTGATCTCGTAGAGCTGCTGAATGGCGTCAACAAAACCGGGCTGGCTGCGGCGGGCCTGGGCCAAAATCTGGCGAAACAGGTAGAGATTGGGGCTTAGAGACCAGAGCGGATTGTCGTCGGGGAACTGGCGGAAGGGCAGCCGCAGCAGCTCGACCAGGCGCTGGCTCTGGTCGTCGCTCAGGTGGCTGTTGTAGCTCCACCAGTAGCTGGGCGAGTCGGCAAACCCGATCGCCGGTTCGGCCACCAGGTGGTGAAGTTGCCACAGGGTATTGGCAAAGTAGCCCTCGGCTTCGAGGCCCCGGTTGAGCTGGTCGTAGAGGGGCAGTCGGGTGGTGCTGCCCCGTCGCCGCAGGGTCGATACCTCGTCAATGGGAAAGCCGCGCAGGCGATCGCGGCCCGCAAATTCGCTGCCCCAAAACAGCTGAATGTATTCGCCGTAGCCCTCCACCATGGCGATCGCCTGGTCAAACAGCAGGTTGGCAAAGTGTTCACCCCCCGTGTACTTTGACTTAATTTCCTCGACGTGGCGGCGCAGCGGCGTGTAGTCAAACACCCAGTGGCCCATTTCGTGGGCAATGGTGGAGTCATCCCAGGCGTCGTGGCCCCGACCCGCCTCATCGGCTCCCATCGATAGGACATTGGCAAACCAGTGGTGCAGGCTGCCCTTCACCGCCAGCACATCCACCCCCAGAAAGTCGGGCTGGCCGTCGCTGCCCCAGCGCTGGCCGTCGCTGTCCTGGCGGGTGGTGTGGACCAGCCAGCGCTGCACCTCCTGCATCACCCGCACGGCGTTGATGGCCATGGCCTTGAGCGGCGTGGTGTCGGTAAAGCGGTTGGTCTGGGTGTAGGTGTCGGCGGTATAGGCGTCTTGGGTGGGGCTCTGCCAGCGGTCGGCATTGCCAAACCGGCTGGTGTCGCGGCCAGCGGCCACCCGCAGTTTGACCTCGGCCTGCTGGCGCTGATCGGAGCGGCAGTGCGATCGCAGATACAGGTCGGGATAGCCCTCAAACAGACCCTGGCCCAGATCAAACAGGTTGCCGTTGACGGTGGTGCTGTGGCGCACCAGCCGCACTCGATGGTTGCCGGTGTCGGCGATCGCCATCAGCCCCTCGCTGTCGCTCACCGCCCGGCTGGGGGCCGCCAGCAGCAGGTGACGGGCCAGCTCAGGGTAGTAGATATTGGGGTCAACGACGACGCAGAGGGTGTCGCTGGCGCTGACAGCGCTATTGTTTTGAACGAAAATCCAGTCGTCGGGGGCCAGGGTAATAGCGGCGCTCAACCCGCCGCCGCTGGTCGCCGCCACCTGCAGGGTGCCGCCGCTGGTCACCCGCCAGGCGGGCAGGCCTAAAAATTCCTCGGCGGGGCGAGCCGCCAGCCCACCGCCAAACTGGGCCGTGCCGCTGTTGGCGGCGATACGGCGGCGATAAAACCCCTGGGGTAAAAACCGCTGCAAGTCCCAGTGGGCATCGAGGCGAGCGGTGGTGGCGGTGCTCGACTCTTGCAGGGTGAGAGCCACGACGCGATTGCCGCTGCGATCGCACACCAGCAGCCGGTCGTCGGGCGTCATCGATAGCCCGGCGGGGGCGGGCAGCTTGAGGGCGGCGTCACTCAGGTCAATACGGCGATCGAAGGCGTCCTCAGCGTCGAACCGCAGGATTTGACGGTTGCCCTCGTCCAGCACGTAGAGCCGCCCCTGGCTATCCACCGTCAGGTCGCTGGGGGCGGCCAGGGCGTTGCCTGCGGTATCCAGCGGAGTGGGGGTGCCGTCGGCCCCGAGTCTCATCACCTGGCTGCTGCCGCGATCGGCCACGTAGAGCACGGGTCCGGCCCCCCGCAGCTGGTAGGCGATCCCCTGGGGGGCGTTGAAACCGGGGGTAGTTGAGGCGGCGGTATCGCCCGTGGGGTCAAACTGGCTGACCTGGTTGGCCCCCGACTCGACCACAAACACCTCGCCCGTGGGGCTGGTGGCAATGCCCACCGGCCCATTCAGCCCACTCAGCACCCGCACTGAGCGCCAGCCGTCGCCCTGGCGCTCGTAGGCCACCACCCGGTTGTTGCCGCTATCGCTGACCCAGAGGCGGCCCTGGCCATCGAGGTGGACATAGCCGGGCTGGTGCAGGTGGGGCAGCTCGGTGCGCGGCAGCCAGGTCAGCTCGTGCCGGGGCGGCGTTGCGGTCGGCGGGGGCGCACCACTCGCTGCAAAAGGAGTAGCCCGCACCACCCGCTGGTTGCCGCCATCAGCCAGGTAGATGGCGCTGCGATCGTCGATCGCAATCCCCGCTGGCACCACCGGCTGGGCCGCTGACTCGGGGTAGGGAGTCGTCCAGGAAGCAAGAAAAGCCCCGCTGTCGGCATTCAGCCACTGCACCCGGTTGTTGTTGGCGTCGGCGATCGCCACGGTGTTGTGATTGGCATTCACCGCCAGGGCCACGGGGCCATTAAATTCGGTGTTGGCACTGCCAGCGGTACCGCCTACAGTCCACAGGGGGGCGGCATTCCAGCCGCTGGTATTCGTCAGCTGCCAGGCCGACACCTGGTGCTGGGCCTGGCTACAGACCAACAGTCGGCCCCGGCGATCGCCGCTCACCGCCACGGGCACCACCCCGGCCCCCGGCGCAAAGCTCAGCTGATGGAGCAGCGTGGTGGCGGTAGTGCTAAGGACCGGCAGCCTGAAGATGTGTATGGCTGGAGCTAGCACCGGAGGACCGGCATCGCCGCCATCGGCCACCGCCAAATATTCGTCGCCAGCCCCCGGCAGCCGCAACACCGCCAGCCCCTGGGGATCGCCGAAGCTCTGACTGACCGGCAGCGCGGCGGTAAAATCCATCCACTGGTCCCAGCGCTGGCTGAATCGGTAGAGGCCAGCGTCTACGGGCAGTTGACCGTTGCTGTCGAGGCGGGCCTTGTCGTGATGGGGGCGAAACACCAGAATCGACTGGTTGTCGGCCACCAGCAGGCGGCGATCGCGATCGACCACCAGCCCTCGCGGCTGCTGAAAGTGCTGGGTGCTGCCGCCCTCGCGCCACGACTCGATGGTTTCGCACAGGGTGCCGTCGGGGTAAAAGCGGCGGATGACGGGATGGCTGGGGGCGCGATTGACCATAAACACAAACCCGTGGGCGTCGGTGGCCAGCCGCCCCACCTGCTCAAAGCTGCCGCCGCCGATCAGGCCCAGGGGGGCACCGGGCGGGTCAATCCAGGCGCGGGGGAGGGCAGCCTCCGCCGCGGGCAGGGCCATGGCGTAGGGCACCGTCGGCGGTCGGTCGAAGTAGGGGTAGCGGTCGTCGTTGCGATCGTCGCCCTCGCTGCGGCCAAAGGGAATGATCCGGTTTTCGCGCGGGTGATAGCCAACGCCCTTGAGGGTGTCGTCGAAGAAAATATCCTCGTCGATCACCACCAGCTCCAGGGCATTTTCGGGCAGGGCAATGGGGTTGCTGGTGGCAGCTCGAAAGTCGCTGTAGGCCAGGTTGAGCCGCGCCCCCAGGCCCATATAGACGGTGAAGGGGGTGGTGCGATCGCCAAAGTCGGTAGTCAGGTTGCGAATGCGGCTGGCATTGTCGTGGCGGCTCTCCCAGGCTCCCGGCAGGGTAAAGCTGGGGCGAGTTGGGTCAAGCTCACCACTGGAAACCTCCCGCAGCCCCTCCGGCAGGGTCAGCGTGAAGTAGGGGTTGAGGCCCGCTTCGTCATTTTCCTCAAACCGCAGCACCACCTCGGCGATGCCGTCACCATCGGTCACCGGGTTGCCCTGGGAGAGGGTTAGATCAAACCAGGCAGTGCGGCGGTGCTGCACCGTCACCCGGGCGTCGGGCACCGGAATCGGCGTCCCCGTCACCGGGTCGAGGGTGACTACTCTGACAAAAACGGTGCGATCGATCTCAGCCATTACAGACTTACCCCCCCGCCTACGCTGGCGCTAGCGCTACCGCTGAGAGCCCCGCGAGCGGCCCGCAGCATATCGTCAAAGGCATCTTCGGTGCGGCCCAGACTGAGCTCAAACTCGACCTGTAGCTCGTCGAGTTTGTCGAGCAAGGGCATCAGCACCACGGTCAAATCAATTTGATCCAGCGCTCCCTGAATCGCCGCCCAGGCCGCCAGCAGCGGCGGCTCCAGCAGCACTCGCGGGTTCACCGAGTTGACCAGCCCCTTCACCTGATCGAGCAGGGCGGTCAACCCCGCCAGCAGGCGCGAGGGCAGCGTCCGTTCTACTACTTCCAGCAAGCGCTGATAAATCACATCCAGCCCCGCCGTCATTCGCATCGGGTCGAGGCCGTCGATCAGGGTCCGCACCTGGTCCAGCGCCTGGTCGATGTCGCCCGCCAAAAAGTCGACCCGCAGGTTGGTGACAATGCCCTGCAGCCGCGCGATGGTGTCACGCACCTGGGTCAGGCTGTCTGCGATCGCCAGACCGTCGAGCAGGCCCAATACCGTGTCGTAGGTGGCATCTAGCTCGGCCCCAATGTCTGCGGGGCGAATCGGCAGCAGCCGCGCCTTGAGGGCGTCAAACCGCTCATCCAGGGCGGCCAAAAATCGAGTTGGGTCGGCCAGCCGCATCACCCGCTTAAAGGTCTCCACATCCAGCAGCTGGCGGGCGTAGGGGGGCAGCAGGCCCAGCAGCTTCTCGCGCAGCTCGATATACAGGTCGCCCAGACGGCTGAGGTCGAGGTTCTGCTTCAGCGCCTCCAGACCGCCCACCAGCCGGGTGTAAAGCGCCACCAGCTCGCCCAGTTCCGCCTCGGGGTCGAGGTTGCCCACCAGGGCCAGCTGGGCCTCGGCCCCAGGGGTCTGCACCGCCAGCCGTAGATCAAAGTGCTGGGCCTTGAGCTGGTTGAAGCGGCCCGGCAGGTTCAGGGTGCGCAGCGCCGCCAGCACCCTGTCGATCGCCCCGTGAATCTGCGCCGTCAGCGCCTCGGGCTGGAGCTGGTCGAGCAGGGTCAGCGGGGCTTGGAACATGGCGTGGAGGGCATTCACCACGCTCTCCTGCACATCGTCGATCAGGGCCACCAGGGGGGCGGCCAGCCCGATCGCGGGGGCAAACAGCACTGAGGGGCTGAACCGATCCAGCTCGGTTTCAATCCGGGCAAATTCTGTCGCCAGCGGGGCCAGCAGATCGGAGGGGCGAATCGCCTGAATGCCCGCCTGAATATGGTTGACGAGGGCCAGCAGATCGTCGATCCAGCGAGTCAGGTCGAGGCCGGTGACGCTGGCCTTGAGGCGATCGAGCAGCTGGGTCAGGGGAGCGATGATCTGGGCACTGTCGAGCCGATCGAAGCTGGCGGTGGCCGTCGCAAAGGCCTCGCCCAGGGGGGCCAGCAGGGTGGAGGGCTGCAGCTCGGCCAGGGGAGCCTGGAGGTATTGTTCGTGCAGGTCGTCGAGGGGTTTGAGCAGAGCGGTTAGATCGAGGGCGGCGATCGCCGCTTCCACCACGTCGAAGGCCGAAAACAGCACCGCTAGCAGCTGGGTCGGGTTGAGCGCGTCGAGCAGGTTCAGCGCCTCTTCGTAGCCCGCCTGGAGCGCATCGATCGCGGCCTGGGGCACCCGCTTAATGGCGGCGAACCCGTCCCGCAGGGGCGGCGTGATCGTGCCGCTGAGGTCGATGGTGATCACCAGATCCAGGGCCACCTTGAGCGCCTCCCGCAGCAGCTCGTTGAGCGATTCGGGGTCGATCTGGCGCAGGCTATCGGCAGCAGACTCCATTTCGGCCACCACCGGGTCGATCACCACGGCAAAGTCAATCGGGGCCAGCTGATCGAGAATTTCGGCCACCTTCGCCCGCAAATTCTCTAGCAGGGCCGGAATGTTCAGCCCCGTGAGAAAGCTGGTGAAGTCATCGATGCCCGCCACCGCCTGGTCGGTGACGTCGGTAATTGCAGATTCCAGCGGTGTCAGCAGGTCGCTGAGCTGGCCCAGGATGCCATCGAGAACGCCCTGAAACTCGGCCAGGGTGCCCGCCAGGCTGGGGGTGCTGGGGTTGGTGGGGTCGCCTGCGATCGCCACCTCAGCCTGTTCAAACAGCCCCCGCAAATCCTGCTCGAAGCGGTACTCAAACTGACCGTTGGGCAAAAATTCCCCCACGTTGCCCGCCAGGTCGCGCAGCTGCCGCACCAGCCCGTCAAAAAATGCGGCGATTTCCGCCAGCAGGTCGCCGACGCCGCTTTCCAGATCGCCCACCACCTGCTCCACCGGGGCCAGGCTGGTTTGCAGGGTGTCGCCGATGCTGCCCAGGTCCACCGCCTCCAGGGTGTCGCGGGTCGTTTCAAAAAAGCCCAGCACCTCGTCGCGCACAACACTTAGATCAATGCCCTCGATCGCCGTATCGATGCGATCGAACAGGGCATTGAACGGGTCTTCAATCCGCTGGGCCTCGCGGATAGGCACCGCCAGGGCCTGCTCTAGCTGGGCGCGCAGGTAGTTTTCCAGGGCGTTGGGCTGAAACAGCGGCGTGTCGAGCAGCCGGTTGATCTCGTTCAGCAGCGGCCGCAGATCGCGCCGCAGCGCCTGCAGGGCGATCGAGGTTTCGACCACCCCATCGCGAAACTGGGGGTAGTCGGCGGGGGCCAGGCTGAGGGTCTGGCTAAAGCGGCCGCTGAGCACCGTCAGCCCGTTGGCCACTGGCTCCACCACCGCCGAGGGCAGCAGCGACGCCAAAAACGCCTCCAGCTGGTCGATCAGGTGCCGCACCGAGCCATAGCCGAGGGTGTCGAGCACGTTGTCGAGGGCCTGCTGAAACACCTGCACCACCAGAGCCTGGGGGTCTGCCACCGTCTCGGCCTGCTCGATCAAGGGCAGCAGATTGCGGCTCAGATCCTGCACCGACTGCACCCAGGCCCGAATGGTGGCGGCCTCGGGGCCTTCCAGGCTGCCCAGCACCCGCAACAGCTGATCGACCAGCACGTTAAAGACCTCGGTGCGGTTTTCGGGGATGCCGTTGGCAATGCCCTGCACCGCGTCGATCACGCTCTGAATTTGCCCCACCAGGTCGCCTGCGATCGCCCGATCCGCCGCCCCAATCCGCTGCTCAAACCCGGCCAGCGCCGGGGACGGGTTAACTTCAGCCTGCAGTTCCAGCGCGCCAAATAGCTCGTTGATCTGAGCGATCAGCGCCGCTGAGTCCAACTCAAACAGGCCCGCCACCTGCCCCGTCAGCTGGCCCTCCACATTACTTACCCCGCCCGATAATGACCCAGAGGCACTGGCGGCGGCCTCGAACTGGACACCCAGCTCTCCCACCCCGCCCAGGGCGCTTTCCAACTCGCGAATGTTGACAACTAGCGTTCCTTCAGCCATAGCCTATGCGTCATCCTCCTCATCGGGGGTGCCAAAGATTGCCGTCAGCGGTGCCAGCGACTCCTCCAGGCCAGATGTGGCCGTGGTCACGCCATCGAGGGCACCAGAGAGCTGCGGCGTAGGGTCAGCAATGTCGGGAATGTTGCCCAGTCCGGCGATCGCATCCAGCGCCCCGGTAACGGTGTCTAAAAACCCGGCGGCATCGTCGAGCAGGCCCGTATCCAGACCGCCCAGGGGGTCGGGCGGTGGCGGCGGCGGCGGGCTCTCGCGCACCACCAGAAAATAGTCGAGCTGGTCGGGGCGCTGACCGCTCTCTTGCAAATCTAGGGTCTCGATGATCACGTACTGCAATTCGGTGGCGGTGAGAATGTCGGCCACAAAGGTGACCGGCTCGCCAGCAAAAAACTTCTCCCGCAGGGCTTCCAGAAACTCGCTCTGGGCTTCCTGGCCGTAGAGGCTGCCGGCGATCGCCACCCGCGTCGGCACCGTATTCAGGTCTTGAAACAGGCTGCCCACTTTCCCCGGCACCGCCAGTTCCACAAAGCGGCGCTGCTCCAGGGTGCGAATTGACGCAATCCGAGGAATTTCCCAATCGCCAAGCACGGGTTTAACTCTCATGACAGATCCACTCCGTGACGTTGGGCCTGGGCCTGCAGGATGGCGCTGACCATGTCGGTCAGGGCTTCGGCGACCTCGTTTTCGGTGGGGTTGGGAAGTTCAGGGGAGAGAGATGGGGGGATGGGCTCAACCTGGGTGGAGTGGTAGGGGGGG
>NZ_JBNXVS010000053.1:0-34775 GCF_050565655.1 Nodosilinea sp. AN01ver1
TTTGATTTGGGCTTCTTTGGCAGCATCCATCGCTTCAGGTATCCTTGGCGCAACTACTCAGAGGCTAAAGCTTCTGCCCTTGACCTGCACTAAGCACTCCTACTCATTGCATAACTGGGATGCACCCAAGGCTGAGGCGCTTTGGGCGCATCGTTTTGACATCTACGAACAGGCCCTTCTGCACACCTTCAGCCGCGAGCACCCGATCGCCGTTGTAAAACCGAAACTGCATAATCGCTGAGGCATTGCGCAGCTCCGATAGCCATATTTGGGCCTGCACGCGATCGCCGAGATATAGCGGCAATTTATAGACAATGTTGGTTTCAACCAAGACGGGCGCGATTCCCTGTTTAAGCACCTCGTGAATGGGCATGCCGATCGCTTCTAGCAGCTTAAGGCGGCCAATCTCCATCCAGTGAATGTAGACAGAATTGTTGACGTGCCCGGCAAAATCAATCTGATAGGTATAAACCTCCAGATCGTAGGTCAGTTTTTGCATGGTCTACCCGCCACAGGAGAATGAATCGATCAAAAGTCACCGCTCAGTGACACGGTATCATGGTCACCTGGCGGTGACAAGACTGCAAGAGGCCCCTGAGAGAGGACGTTATGGTGCGCGACAAAGCAGAAACCAAGGCCCGCATTTTGGCTGCCGTCGGCAGGCTGCTGGCCGAATCTGGCTTTAGAAGCCTGGGGGTGAACGCGATCGCCCGCGAGGCTGGGGTCGATAAAGTCTTGATCTATCGCTACTTTGAAGGGTTGCCTCTACTGCTCCAGAGTTTTGCCCAGGCGGGTGACTACTGGCCCACGGTGGAAGAACTGGTCGGGGATGAGTCGGCGGTGAATGCTGAAACCCTGGCCGACTGGATAGCCTATCTGCTGTCAAGATTTTCTGACCAACTGCAGGAGCGGCCCATGACGCAGGAAATTTTGCGCTGGGAACTGCTGGAGGGTAATGAACTGACCCGCGAACTGGCCAACGTGCGCGACAAATTTGCCCTGGACAGCCTGAAATTTTTGGCAGAAAAAGAGTCTTTTCCACCCGACAAAGATATTCCGGCTATTAGCGCGGTTTTAGTAGCGGGGGTGGTCTATTTAATGCTGCGAACCAAGTCTAGCAACACCTTTATGGGCATCGACTTTAGCTCGCCTGCGGGCTGGCAGCGCATTCAGGCGGCCCTCGACGCCATTGTTCAACTCACCGTTGACGGCAACACTAGCAAATAGTGACCAAGGCATCGTCTGAACGTCCAGCAAGGGGCAGCACCACGCCCTCATAAATTTGCTCGATAGGGCAAGAGACTCCAAGGCTATCAAAGGAAACAAGGTCTCCGGTTTGATAGGGGTAATACAGCCACAGCCGCCCTTCACCCCGGCGATAAATCTCCACTGTCATAGCCGTTGAGTCAATCAGCCCGTACTCTTGCAGGCTAGGCAGCGTGCGATATTCCTCGAACTTTTTGCCTCGATCTAATGCCTCGGTGCCAGGAGATAGCACCTCTACAACTAGACGGGGATACTGAATGGCATCCACCGCTTGAATATCGCGTTGATCGCAGCTCACCACGAGGTCAGGATAACGGTAAACGTTAGCCATAATTTTGACCTTGGCATCGGCTACATTGCCCCGACAGCCCCGTTGTCTAAGGTGTGGTCTGAGCAGGGCATAGAGGTTGAGAGCGATGTCGTTGTGGGGCAGCGTTCCCCCCGTCATCGCTACAACTTCGCCGTTGACGTATTCATAGCGCAGCTCTTGGGAAGGTTCCCAGGTCAGATAAGCCTCTACGGCCATTGCAGCATGCTTTGATACGACCATGGCGCTGCCCTAAAAACTGTCTATTTAATCGGCTAGGCCAGCACCTTGGCAGGCGACAGCGTCAGCACATCGACGCCGTCTTTGGTCACGGCTACGGTGTGCTCAAACTGGGCCGAAAGGGAGCGATCGACCGTAATCGCCGTCCAGCCGTCCACCAATATTTCGGCCTCGTAGCTGCCGATATTGATCATCGGCTCGATGGTAAACACCATGCCGGGGCGCAGCTTTTTGCCCTTGCCCTTTTCGCCATAGTGAGGAATCTGCGGCGCAGCGTGGAAAATGCGGTGTACCCCGTGGCCGACGAAGTCGCGCACTACCGAGAAGCCTTCGCCCTCGGCGTATTCTTGAATGGCGGCTCCGATATCGCCCACTCGGGCACCGGGTTTAACGGCGCGAATGCCGCGCCACATGGCTTCTTCGGTGACTTCGACCAGGCGGCGAGCGATGGGGGAGGGCTCACCCACTAAAAAGGTGCGGCTGGTGTCGCCGTGGTAGCCATCGAGAATGGGGGTGACATCAATATTGATGATGTCGCCGTCGCGCAGCACATCTTCGCCGTTGGGAATGCCGTGGCAGATGACTTCGTTGATGCTGGTGCAGATGGAGCGGGGAAAGGGCATGACGGTGCCTGCGTAGCCCAGGGGAGCGCTCTTGGCACCGTGTTTTTGGGTCCAGGCTTCAGCAATATCGTTGAGTTCTTGGGTGCTGACGCCGGGCTTGACGTAGGGCGTCAGGTAGTCGAGGAGCTGGGCGGCAAGCTGACAGGCTTTGCGCATTTTCTCTAGCTCGCGGCTAGAGAGTAGAGTGATGACTTCGGAGGGTTGCTTTTGTTCTTCCACGGTGTCTTTGGCCCAAGTGAATGGCTAGGAGGTGAATGGCTGGGGGGTGAATGCCCTGGCTATAGGGTAGGCATTTTCTCGGCGGTAGGAACATTGAGGGTCTAAACCGACCGCTCCTGCCCAGCAGCAATTCCCTGGGTAATGCCAAAAATGCCACTCCGCTAGTATAGCAACCGACGTTCTACTGCTCGTGGTTTGCCAAGGGCTTGCGCATTTTAATGCAGGCGATTTCTTGACCAGAGGATAGGCGATGCACCCCCCGCTCAATGATATCGAAGCCCTGTTTACAATAAAAACCCTCCGCACCCTAAGCATCAAGCTTGACGCTGCTCTAGTCGCCCCAGAGGCGACGGCGGGCAGGACCTTGCAGGCGATCGTGAGTGTCGCGCAAAAGGGCAGGAATATCGAGCTTTTCGGGGCAGCGGGGCAGGCAGTCGCCGCAGTCGGTGCAGCGGTTGGCCTTGCGGCCCGGGAACCAGTGGCCCGCGTTCTCAAACATGCGGTAGCGGTACTCACCAAAGGGCTGCATGTCGTAGGCCACCGTCAGGTTCCGCAGCCGCAGCACTTCGGGAATGTGGATAGCTTCGGGGCAGGGCAGGCAGGCGTAGCACTGAGCGCAGCGATCGCTCCCCAGTGCCGTCATCTCCTGCGCCGAGAGCCGTTCCAGGGCGGCGAGTTCGGCGGCGGTGAGGGGCTGGGTGCGATCGCCCAGCGTTGCTAACGGGTCAAGTTCTTGGGGAATGGCGGGGCCGGTGCTGAGGGTAGTAATGCGCGGGTCGGCCAGCAGCCAGCGGTAGGTGAGTTCCAGCGGGGTAAACGGGGCGCAGAGATCCTTCAAACGTGGGGGCGGACTGTAGAGCATGCCGCCCTTGTCGCCGGGGGAGATGATGAAAATGCCCATGTCTCGCTCAAGGGCCAGGTCGAGTACCGGGGCGTGGCGCTGAAAGAAATAGTAGTAGTGCAGGTTGACGAAGTCGAACTGGTCGGAGGCGATCGCCCCCTCGATCACCTCCCGGCTGCCGTGGGTCGAAAACCCTACATGGCCAATCTTTCCCTCAGCCTGAAACCGCCGCACCGCCGCCATACAACCCTTGGGATCGCTCACCCAGGCCAAATGCTCGGAGGTGTTCACCCCGTGGATGGCAAGACAATGGAGGCGGGTCAGCCCCAGCCGTTCTAAGGACTCCTCAAGGCGCTGGGCCATCGCGGCGGCATCGGGCTGGGGCGGAATTTTGGTGGTAATCACCAGGTTGTTCGGCACCGTTGCCGTCTTGAGAAACTGCCCCAGCCAGCGCTCGCTGGTGCCGTAGCCCTGGGCCGTTTCGATGTGGTTGATGCCCAGCGCCAGCCCGGCACTGAGGGTATCGCAGAAGATTGCCTCAGACTCCAGGGCGCGCATGGTGCCAAGGGAGAGCACCGAAAGCTGGAGATTCGTGCGGCCAAACCGGCGGTAGTCCATAGCAAGAGCACAATCTGTCCAAACCGTAACTCCTTAGGGGTTAGTCTTGGAGATGATTGGCATCTCTGGGCTATGGGAACCCATCCACCCCCTGCCCATCCACCCGTCTACGACCTCGGTCGTGCCCCTAGGAATCAGAACTCTCCAGGGTGTCGTTGCTGGTAGACGACTTGCCCCGGTGGCTAAAGTCAGAGGGGTTAATGTTGGCCAAAAACGCCTGAAACGCCTTCTTTTCGGCCTCGTCGGCATCGGTGTCGACGGGGATAGAGGCCTCGGCGATCACTTCTTCCATGACCCAGATGGGGGCATCGAGGCGCAGGGCGATCGCGATCGCGTCGCTGGGGCGCGAGTCTAGCTCGCGGCGAATTTCGCCCTTGGAGAGGGTGAGCAGGGCGTAGTAGGTGTTGTCTTGCAGTGAGTGAATCACAACTCGCTCCAGGGTCATATCCCACTCGTCGAGCAGGTTGACAAACAGGTCGTGGGTGAGGGGACGGGGGGCGGGCTGGTTTTCGAGGACTGCGATAATGGAGTTGGCCTGCTCACGGCTGATATAAATCGGTACCTGGCGGCGATCGGTGGTGTCCCTGAGCAAAATCACCGGAGTTCGCGACATCGCATCTAGGGCAATCCCGGCGACTCTCATTTCAATCATTGGCTTGGCCTCTTGGATCCGTTGACTGGCGTGCTCTAGCGGTGTTGTCAGCCTGGACGCGATACCCTTACCAGTGTACCGGGCCGATTGCGTGCCGGGCTATTAGCGGCATTCGACAGGAGCGAAAAGGAGCAATCTTAAAGCAGCTATTGATTTGGCGGTGCTCGTCTAGTCTATCTAAAGCTTAGCTATTGGCCGATTGAATCTGGGATACGCTAAAGAAAAAAATTATTGCTTTAAGTATGCCCCGATCGCGCCCCAGGTAATCCGCAATTTGCCTAAGAATTTCCTTAAAGGTTACGGCCATGTTTACCGGATTGATTCAAGCGCAGGGCACGCTCTTTCACAAGGGCGACACCCAGGCCTATATTCGCTGGGAACCCGCGACCCTGCCCCCGGCGCTGACCGACGTAGAGCTGGGCGACAGCATTGCCGTAGACGGCATCTGCCTGACGGTGGAGACGATTTTAGCCGATGGCTTTGTGGCAGCGGTTTCGCCCGAAACCCTCGATCGCACCAGTTTAGGACGGCTGCCGGAGGGTAGCCGGGTCAACCTGGAGTCGTCGCTGCGGGTGGGCAGCAAAATTGGCGGCCACTTTGTCACTGGCCACATCGACGGGCAGGGGCACCTAGAGGCGGCGGTTGCCACCGAAGATTCGTGGAAGCTGAGCTTTACCGTAGGCGATCGCCGGGTGGCCCGCTACATCGTGCCCAAGGGCAGCATTGCGGTGAATGGCATCAGCCTGACGGTGGCCGACTGTAGCCCCAGCGGCAACTGGTTCGCCGTCGCTGTAATCCCCGTGACCTACCGCGAAACGACGCTGCAATACCTGCGCCCCGGCCAGGCCGTGAACCTGGAGGGCGACGTGCTGGGCAAGTACGTGGAGAAGTTTATGGGGGGCAGTGAGGATGCCCCAGCCGGGAACAGCGTTTCTTTAGAATTTTTGGCGGAACACGGGTATTGATCGCTATCAGACTCCAATTTAATTCTCCGCAGTTATATTCTTGGGGTAGTTTTTGAACAGCAACGGTGGAATGCGGGTTTCAGCTCTCTTCTATGGCGGTCTATTCAACTTGTTCACGGCTAAGGGGAGCACTCCTGACTCGAGCATGCGATCGCACGTCGTTACCTGTTGCAGTTCGGTGGCGGCGTTGTTCACGGTAGGATAGCGCCAAGAACAATAGACTAAGATGGAGCTATTCAACCGCCAGGTGTGGCTTAATTTTTTAGCGCTGTTGCCAGGTACAGGGCTTACGGTACTAACCATTGCCGTTGCGTTTCTTCGGTTCTATGACGAACAAGACTTCCGCCTCCTCGAACTCGTTGCCCAGCCTCGAGAATGGAGCAACCGACTCACCGTGGCAGCCCTCCTGGTGGCGTTGGTTAATTTCGGCGTTGAGTGGGACCGTCGAAATCGAGAGACAAGCCGCTTTAGACGAGCAGAGGCACGCGCAGAAGATGAGCGAGTTTAGAGCGTACAACGAAGAGCTGAGGACCAAGAACAGGCGACTCGCCGAGCTGCAATCGAAACTGAACGAGATCTTGCACTCCTGAGCTTCCTAGCAGACCCCTCTGATGGAAATCGGCAGCGTCTGACTCAGGTGTTAGCGGTCCTCAATGACTATCGCGACACCTTAGATTGATAAGTTTGTTACACAATTTGGGTAAGAGGTGAATACGATTTATCTTTCTCCGGCTGAAGACGGGTAAAACATGGGTGGCCCGACTTTGGCGACTGTGGTGAGCTAAGCGGCGACCCGCTTACCATTGGTATTGACGACAAAGCTGATTAAATCCACCCTGGCAGCAGCCAGCGCTGCTGGAGCGATGCGGGCGAGAGGGGCAAACCCAGATAGAGCGGCAGCCAGAACCAGAAGCTGAGGGCGATCGCGCCCAGCAGCAGCAGGGCCAGGGGGCGATCGCGAGGGTTCTGCCACCACTGGGCCATCAGCCAGGCCAGTCCCAGGGCGCTGAAGGCCACCATTCCCATAGCGTGGTAGAGAAACGTGCAGCGGCTGACCAGCGCCCAGGGCAGCCAGTTGGCCAGGTAGTTGAGCAGAATAAACGGCACCACGGCATGGGGTGGTAGGGGCGCGGCATGCTGCGCCCCTACAGGGAGCCGTCGGGCTAGCCAGGCCAGGGTCAGGGCCAGCACCGCCGCCGTAGAGAGCCACCACAGCACCGGGTTGCCCATCGCGTGGATCGTGGTGGCGATCGCCGTTGCCCCCTGCCCAGAGCGCTCAAAAAAGTAGGCCACCGGACGCGCCATGATCGGCCAGCTATACCAGGGCGAACAGTAGTCGTGGCTCGCATTGGCCGCGATCGATTGGTGAGTAGACCAGAGTTGACGGTGAATTCCTAACAACGATTCGCCCGTTAACGCTAAATGGGGCAGCCACAACAGTAGGTAGGTCACCATGGGAATTACGCCCAGATACGCCACTCTTTTGCGCCAGGGATTGTCCCACCCTGCGGGAAGCAAGCTACATGCCCAGCCCCTTCTCCTGAGGGGAGAAGGGGAGCTAGAAAGGTCTTCAAAGTCCCTCTCCCTCAGGGAGCGGGATTTAGGGTGAGGGGCTTCCCCATCGCTGATGAGAACGTCCCACAGCAGCAGGCCCAGCCAGAACCCGGCCCAGTTCCACTTCACGTTGATAGCGGCCCCCAGGGCGATCGACGCCAGCCAGCGCCAGCGTGAGGGATGCTGCGATCGCCCCGCCCTGATCCAGGCCCACTGGCCCAACAGCCCCAGCGCCAGCCCGTAGATATTGATCAGCGCCAGGCGCGATTCCACCAGGGTCAGCCCTTCCGTTGTCATCAGCAACCCCGCCAGCAGGGCGAAGGTGCGCCGCCGCTGGGGGCTATAGCCCTCACTCAGCGCCAAGGCCAGAGCCGCTAACAAGACCGGAATCGACGCGCCTACCAGGGCGTTGAGCCAGCGGTAGGCCAGCGGACTAACCAGCAGACCGTCTACTTCTAGCTGGGGCCAGTCTAGCCAGGCGGCGGGCCACTGCCCCAGCCATAGACCCAGGGCAATCAGGTATTTCGCCAGAGGCGGGTGGGCGTCGAAGCTGGGCGTGCCTTGCAGGTAGTTGAGGGCAAAGGGGACGTAGTAAACCTCGTCGAAAACCAGGGCAGTAGGGTCGCCCAGGTGCCAAAGGCGCAGCGTTAGGGCGATCGCCCCGATGCCCAGCATCCCCCACCCCAGAGGAACGACCCGTCTCACTACTGCCCCTGGGCGGCCATGCGCTGCTGCATGCGATCGCGAAACGCAGCCAGCTCCTCTTGGGTGGGCTGGGTGGTCTGCCAGGCGGGGCGCTCCATCAGGCGATGGGTCCAGGCTTGCAGGGTGGGGTATTCGGCCATCGGCAGCCCTAGCTGCTCAAACCAGGGGGCAAAGGTGCCCGCCACCACATCGGCCAGGGTGAGCTGGTCGCCGCAGAAAAAGGGGCCTTCTCCCAGTTTGTCGGCGTAGAACTTGAGCACGACCTCGGATTTTTGCTTGGCCTGGGCGATCGCCTCTTCTGGGTCCTGGCCAAAGCCCATCATTTTTTTGATTAGCGGGTTGATGGCGGGCACCAGCTCATTCACCGTTACCAGTTCGACCATGCGCAGCTTGGCGATCGCCTCGGGGGTGGTCGCCAGCAGCGAGGGCGTGGGGTACTTGGCCTCCAGATAGTCCAAGATGGCGAAGGATTCGATCACGCTAAAGCCATCGTCGACCAGCACCGGAATGTGGTGGAAGGGGTTGAGCGCCAAAAATTCGGGCTGAAACTGGTCACCGCTGAGGGTGACAACACGGGCGTCAAAGGACAAATTTTTCTCCAGCAGCGCCACCCAAACCCGGCGAGAGTTGATCGACAGCGGGGTATGGTAAAAGGTCAGCATGGTTCAACGGCCTCGAACTATAGATTCCTGTGCTCTAGCATTTCACAGGCGCGACCTATCATCTACTACCTGCAATGAGTTACGTTCGTCCCAATATTGACGCCATGGCTGGCTACGTGCCTGGCGAACAGCCCCGCCCCGGCTCAGGTATTATCAAGCTCAACTCTAACGAAAATCCCTACCCGCCGTCGCCCAACGTCATTAAGGCGCTGCGACAGGTTGAGCCTGAGCTGCTCCGGCGCTATCCCGACCCGTTTGCCCGTAGTTTTTGCCAGGCTGTTAGCGAGGTTCTGGGCGTACCCGCCGACTGGATCATTGTTGGCAACGGCAGCGACGACCTGCTAAATCTGCTGGTGCGTGCCTGTGCCGACGACGCAGCCCGACCGATTGTCTACCCCATGCCGACCTACGTGCTGTACCGCACCCTGGCGGCACTGCAGCCCGCTACCGTGGTCGAGGTTCCCTATCCCGACGACTTTCGGTTTCCGCTAAAAGAATTGGTGGCGGCCCAGGGGGCAATTACATTCATCGCGTCGCCCAATAGCCCTTCGGGGCATGTGGTGCCGCTGAGCGACCTGCGGACACTGGCGCAGCAGGCTGCAGGTTTGGTCGTGGTAGATGAGGCCTACGTGGATTTTGCCGAGGGCTCGGCGCTGGCGCTGGTGCAGGAGTTCGACAACGTGGTGGTGCTGCGTACCCTCTCAAAGGGCTATGGGCTGGCGGGGCTACGGCTGGGGTTTGGTATTGCCAAGCCAGCGCTACTGGCTGAGCTATTTAAGGTGAAAGATAGCTACAACGTGGATGCGATCGCGATCGCCCTGGGAACAGCGGCCATGCGAGACCAGGCTTACAAAAACGCTTGCATAGCCAAAATCAAAGCCTCGCGATCGGCATTGACCCAAGCACTGCGGCAGCTAGGGTTTACCGTACTCGATTCCCACGGCAACTTTGTGTTAGCCACACCGCCCCAGGGCAATGCGGAGCAGCTGTATCTGGCCCTAAAAGAGCAGGGCATTTTGGTACGCTACTTCAAACAACCCCGCCTAGACGACAAGCTGCGAATTTCGGTCGGCACCGAGGAGCAAAATCAAGCCCTGATCGCTGCGATCGCCCGTTTAACTTCTGCTTCCTAATTAGTCATGACTCAGCCAGGGACAGTTTACATCGTAGGGGCCGGGCCGGGGGCCATCGACTACCTCACGGTGCGGGGGTACGCGCTGTTGCAGCAGGCCGAGTGCCTGGTGTACGACGCGCTAGTGGATGAGGCATTGTTGAACCTGCTGCCGAAGGAGTGCGATCGCATTGACATGGGCAAACGCGGCGGCCAGCCCAGCCCGGCCCAGGCCGAGATCAATCATCTCCTGGTTAAGCTTTCCCAGTCCGGCCACTCGGTAGTGCGGCTCAAAAGCGGCGACCCCTTTATCTTTGGCCGCACTGCTGCCGAAATCCAGGCTCTGCGGGAAGCGGGCTGCCCGGTGGAGGTCGTACCCGGCGTTTCGTCGGCGCTGGCGGCCCCATTGCTGGCGGGCATTCCCCTCACCGACCCGGTGTGGAGCCACGGCTTTGGCGTGGTTACCGCCCACAACCCAGACCTGCTCGACTGGCCCACCCTGGCCCGGCTGCACACCCTGGTGGTACTGATGGGCAGCCGCCATCTCGAAGAGATCATCCAGCGGCTGCGCCAAAACGGCTGCCGAGGCGACATGCCCGTGGCGATCATTCGCTGGGGCGGCCAACCTCAGCAGCAGGTGTGGGAAGGCACGCTGCTCACCATTCGCCAGGTGACGCGGGGAGAGACGCTGTCGCCCTGCGTGATTGTGTTTGGGGAGGTGGTGCGGCTGCGGCGGTATTTGGGGGGTGGAGAAATTCAAAATTTCTCCTCTGGAGACGCTACGCGTAGGCATAGCCAGTCCAAGGGACTTACAAAATTCAAAACTCAAAATTCTGGAGAGATCCCCGCAGCGGTGCATTGCTTCGCGAATGCACCCTACGCGCCCTCTCACCCTTTCACCCCCTCACCTCCTCACTCTCCCATCTCCTCACCCTCTCTTTTCGGCAAGACCATCCTCATCACTCGCGCTGCGGAGCAATCGAGCGCCTTTGCCGATCTGCTGAGCGATCAGGGGGCAACCGTGGTCGATTTTCCGGCGCTGGAGATTCGATCGCCGTCGAGCTGGGTCGGGCTGGATGGGGCGATCGCAGCTCTCCCTACCTTTCACTGGCTGATTCTCTCCTCGGCCAATGCGGTAAATTTCTTTATCGATCGCCTGCTCGATCAGGGCCAGGATTTGCGCGCCCTGAGTGGGCTCAAGATTGCTGTGGTGGGGCGCAAAACAGCGGCGGTGTTGAAAAGGCGAGGGCTGGTGCCCGACTTCGTGCCGCCCGATTTTGTGGCCGACTCGATGGTGAAGCACTTTCCTGAATCGGTGGCGGGACGGCGGCTGCTGTTTCCCCGCGTGGAGAGCGGCGGTAGAGACGTGCTGGTGCAGGAGTTCACCGCTGCCGGGGCTGAGGTAGTGGAGGTGGCGGCCTACGAGTCGGGCTGTCCAGAGGCTCCGGATCCAAATGCACTCAAGGCACTTCAGCGGGGCCGGGTCGATGTGATTACCTTTGCCAGTTCCAAAACCGTTGTTCACACCGCGCAACTGCTAGAGCAGGGGCTGGGGGCAGGCTGGCACAGGGTGCTCGACGGGGTGGCGATCGCTTCCATTGGCCCCAAAACCTCAGACACTTGCCAAGAGCTGCTGGGCCGAGTGGATATCGAGCCAGCGGAATATACGCTGGATGGACTGACGGAGGCGATCGCCGCATGGGCCAGAGCATCATAGGGCTGACCGGGGGCATCGCCACCGGCAAATCGACCGTGTCAGACTATCTGGCCCGGCAGCACCGGCTGCCCGTACTCGATGCCGATATCTATGCTCGCCAGGCGGTGGAACCGGGGTCGAGGGGATTGGCGGCGATCGCCGCCCGCTATGGAGACTCGCTGCTGCACTCCGACGGCAGCCTCAACCGAGCCCGCCTGGGAGACATTGTTTTCAACCAGCCCGCTGAGAAAACCTGGCTAGAGCAGCAGATTCACCCGGTGGTGCGCGATCGCTTTCAAGCAGCGATGGCTGAACTGAGCGCGGCTCCCATTGTGGTGCAGGTTATCCCCCTGTTGTTTGAGGCCAACCTGACCGATCAGGTGAGCGAAATCTGGGTCGTCACCTGCCCAGTAGATCGCCAGCGCCAGCGATTGATGGAGCGCAATGGCCTCACCCTGGAGCAGGCCGACGCCCGCATTCACAGCCAGATGCCCCTGGCCGAAAAAGTGGCTCGGGCCGATGTCATCATCGATAATTCTGCCAATTTGCCCGCTCTATTTCGCCACGTGGATGAGGCGTTGCAGAACGTCCCCCAGGGTCGCCGGGGTTAGAGCATGATCGGGTTTGGCGTAGGCGCTGTAGGGGCTGGCCTGGGTCGGCCCCCGGTGGCGCAGCCAGAGGGCACAGAGGGTGGTGCGAGCGGGCACATCGGGCCAAAGCTTTTGATGATTCGACAGGTCGAGGACGGTAGCCAGAGCCGTCTCGCGCTGCAGCCAGTGGCGCAGGGGGGCGCTGTTGCTCTGGGCCCAGAAGGGATCTAGCACCACGGCGCAGCGGCCGCCGGGCCGCAAAAGCTGCATGGTGCGCTCTAGAAACAAGCGCGACCAGTAGAGTCGGCTCTGGCTGCCCTGACTGCTGTGGGGATAGTGCTCAGAGCGGCGCAGGTACTGGCTCAGCCAGGTAAACTGGCCCCGATACTCGGCCCAGCTTTGGGTGAGGTCAGCGTCGATGGTGAGCACCGACTGGCGGTTGTGCAAGAAGGTGGAGGGGGCGACCTGTTTGTGCTCAAACAGCGTGGCGTAGCGCTCGACGAACTCAGCCTGGGTCGCCTCTACCGCGCCGTGGGGAAAGTGGCTGAGCACGATATCAAAGCCGCCCTGGTCGCGCAGGCGGTGGTGAAAGTAAAATCCCCAGTGAAAGGGTTGAGCGGCCTCGATATCGGCTTGGTTGATGGGGCGCGTGGGGCGACGACCAGCCGGGTCGGCAATGCGCAGACCGAGCTGCTGGCTGCACTCGCTCCACAGCAGGTGGGTGAGCTTGCTGTGGGCAATGGTGTTGAGTTCGTCGAGGCGATCGCGCAAAAAGTCGGCCTGGGCGTAGGCCGGTACATTGCCCACCTCGGCCAACAGCTGGGTCTGGCTGCGGTAGTGCTCCAGCCGCACCTGGCGCTCGGCCAGCACCGACTGATAGCTGTCGGCGATCAGCGGCTGGAGTAGATTGCCCTGGAGCGGGGTTTCTGGCTCTGGAGATTTTGCCTTGGCCCCCCGCCTGGGCTGCACCTGGTCAAACCGTTCGTCATCGACCCGCACCAGACCGACTAGCGCATTGCCCTGCAAAATGGTCAGGGTGAGGTCGGGCAGGGTCGTGAGATCGGTTGAGCGGGCGGTGTGCTGCACCCCTGTCAGCCACAGCTGGAGGCGGGTTAGTTCGACCGATGGAGGCCACAGATCGAGACCGTAGAGGGCATGGGTGGTCAGGTGCTGGTAAAGCCCCAGCGTGGGGCTCAGGTCAGACCCGGTCGGGGGCAGTTTGGCCCAGTTGGGTACAGTTTTTGCGGCGTTGATGGTCGCGATCGCCCGCAGCCGCTGGGCCAGTTCCAGCAGCCGATTGAGAGCCGCAACAAGAAATCGACCTGAGCCGCAGGCCGGATCTAGCAGGCTAAGCTGCCCCAGCTCGCTCAAGAGCGCTCCGGCCTCGGCGGGGGAAAGCTCGTCTAGCAGGCGATCGGTAGAGTCAGGCCGATGCCCGAACCGCGCCTCGGCGCGATCGAGCAGGGTGGCGTGGATAGTGCGATCGCACAGCGCCTCCAGCAGCGGTTCGGGCGTTGCCAGCGCGGCTCCACTGTGACCATTGACCGCCTGCTCCAGCACCACCCCTAACTCGGTATCGAGCCCAGTGGGAACCGCCACGACTAAGTCAGCCAGCCAGTTGAGGGCGGGTTCAAAGGCGGCATCGGGCAGAACAATATGGCCCCAGCGCTGGTCTAGCTCCGTGAATCGAAATGGTCCCGTGGGCACAAAAGGCAGCAGCCCAAACCGCTGGGCAAAGGCCGGAGGGCGTTCTTCTATGGGCAGGGTAAAGCCCTGCTGGCACAGGGGTTGCAGCACCTGGATAAAGAACCCATCCCGCTGGCGCTGCTGGCTCTGGCCAAACTGGTTGTGCAGGTACCACTCGTCGCCGCTCAGGTAGCCCCGCTGCTGTAGCGCCGCGATCGCAATCAGGCGGGTGAGCAGCAGCGTAGCGTAGTGACGGCGGGGGTCGCCGGGTAATGCGATCAGGGCATCGGTCAGCGCCTGCCAGCTCTGCTGAAAGCCTAACCCTAGGGCTGGGGTGAGGGGCTGTGCCGTCAGGCCCATAGCGGCTAGGCTGAAGGGGACTGCTTCGCCGCCATAGCGTAGTCGCGAAAGCGGTTGAGATCATCCTGCAGGGTGGCTTCGACCAGGCGGCCCAAAAACAGCCCGTCCATCCACTTAATGACGGCGGGCACCGAGTAAGACACGGTGAGCTTAACGGTGGACTGGCCTTCTTTGCGATCGTAAAAGCGAATCGCTCCCCGGTTGGGCAGGCCGTCGATCGCCTCCCACTGAATGATTTGGTGGGTGACCAGGTTGGTAATTTTGGAGCGCCAGGTAAACTCCAGCCCGCGCGAGGCCAGCTTCCACTCTGAAATTTCGGGGTCGGCGTCAGAGACTTTGACCGAGTCAATCCACTTCATCCAGCGGGGCATCTGCTCCAGGTCAGACCACAGATTCCAGGAGGTTTCTACCGGCACATCGACATCTACCGCTACGCTGTGATCGAGCCATTCACCCATGCCATTCCCCCATGATTTACCCCTACCGTTACTCAGCCTAATGCCGATGGCGAGCTGCGAAGGCCATGGCGAGAGACCGTTGCGATCGCAGCCCCAGTGCCAAGGCCAGGTTCCCTACACCAGCACTGAGCCTATTCTACCCGTATTTCTGCGGACGCACTTTATCCTCAGTTCCTGGCTTAGACAACAACTGTCATGCCGACGCATATCTGGGCTACAGATTCCAGAACAGTAGACAATACATTGAGCACGAGGCTTGCGCCCCTAACGAGCTGACTTGCGGGCAACGAGGGTGCGGTGGCGCGGGTCGCTGGGCACCGTCATTGGCGGTTCAAAGCCCGCTTCAGATAACGCCGTCTCTAAACCAAACGTGTAGTAGTCGTCGCTCCAGGGTTCGGTGCTTTTCATGAGCGTAAACAAAACCGGGGGCAGCGACTGAATAACCGGCGACTGGGGATTGTTATCGACAATGGCCAGCACCCCGCCCGGTCGCAGCACCCGCCAAGCTTCGGCAAAAATTGCCTGGGTGGCGGCGCGGGGCAGCTCGTGAGCGACGAACTGCATCGTCACCACATCAAAGCAGGCCTCGGCAAAGCCGGTCGATTCTGCCGCTGCGTGCACCCACTGGGCAATTTCGCCCTGGGTATCCTGCGCCTGGGCTACCGCCAGCATGTAGGGCGATAGGTCGAGGCCGACGGTGCGCACCGGATTTCTCTGAGCGTAGTGGCGGTGCAGGCTGAGGGTGGAGATGCCCACCGAACAGCCCAAATCGAGAATGTCGTGCACCTGAGCGGGGCCGTGCTGGTCGAGCACGGTGAGAAAGCTCTGCCGCAGTCGGGCCTGGGCCTCCTGCCAGGAGAGATCGTCCTGGGGCCAAACTCTCAGGGCCATGGCGTAAGTAGCGGGGGCGGCCTCAAAGGCGGCCTGCCAGCACAGGTTGCCCTCGCTGTAGGCATGAAAGGGCACTTGGTAATAGTCGGGATAGACCACGGTGGGGTTGGTCAGCGCCTCCAGCCGCTGGCGCATTTCAGGCGTATCGAGTTCGGCGCAGGTCTGCCGCCAGGGCACGCCGTTTTTCTCAGCGGTCTTGATCAGCACCTGGCGGGCCTGGCGTTTCATCAGCGCGTAGAGGGCGGGCGTGTGAATGGCGCGGTTGACGAGCCGTGAGAGCAGATCGTCGCCAGCCCAGTCGGGCTTGAGTTTGGTCGTGGTCATGCAGAGACTGTCGAGGTTTAGACTAATGTACCGGATTTACGGGGTGGCCCGGTATGGCCCTGTACTGAGACCAGGCCGGGTTAGGATATCGAGATAGCGAGAGCGATGAGATGACTTAAATGACCCCCAACGTGCTGCCGCTGCATACACTGAACCCTGTGGGGCGATTTTCTGACCGCGCCCAGGACTATGCTCGCTATCGGCCCCGGTATCCCGACGAGGCGATCGCCGCTATTTTGGCCGACCTGGGTGACCCGCGATCGCTGGTGATTGCCGATGTTGGGGCTGGCACCGGCATTTCGAGCCGTCTGCTGGGCGACCTGGGCCCCAGGGTGATCGCCGTAGAGCCCAACGCCGCCATGCGCGAGGCTGCTGCGCCGCATCCCCAGGTGAGCTTTCAGGTTGGCACCGCTGAGCAGACGGGGCTAGCGGATGGCTCGATTCATATTGTGACTTGCTGCCAATCGTTTCACTGGTTTAACGCTCCGCTTGCCCTGGCCGAGTTTAACCGCATTTTGTGCCCCAATGGGCGAGTCGCCCTGCTGTGGAACGACTGGAACTTAAGCGACCCCTGCACCGGAGCCTATCGTCAAATTATTAAGGCAGCGGCGACTCGCACCATTAACCATAGCGATCACAGTCCATCGATTAAGGCGATCGAGCGGCACGCTGGGTTTTCGCCCGTGCGCCATTTTAGCTTTGCCTACGGGCAGACCCTGACGCTGCCTGAGGTGGTGGGGCGATCGCTGAGCTCGTCCTACATTCCCAAAGAAGGCAGGGCCCACGTGCAGTTTTCAGATACCATTGCCGCCTGGCACAAGACCTGGGCCACAGCCGACGGCACGGTCAATTTGAAGTACGTTACCAACCTCTACCTGAGCGAAGAAACAAATGGCGACAGGTAAGCTACAGGGGAGATTTTTTAAGTAGTTTCAATCCGTAAACAAAAGTAATCTCCACATTAATTTATATTGAAAACTATGGGTGCTGAAACTATCACACTCACAGTTTCGCAAGATATGCTAGCTGCTCTTAAAATGGGAGCAACCGATTTAGGACAGCGCATTCGCCAGCTTGCGCTGATGCAAAATGTGGTTAAGTAATTGGTGATTCCAACTGCTGTTGCTGAAGAGTTAGCCGATTACCAGGGTACGCCTTCAGGTCAAATTAACTTACACCAAATCCTGTCTGTATACCCCCGGATTGTAGGGGCATTGCAGTGCAATGCTCCCTATGAGATCTCAATTTCGAATCTGGGTTGTGTGACTCGGATTTAGTATTAGCCCAAAAAACCTGGATTTGTGTCGGTGAGAGTGCCGCGGAACGTGAGATACATTCAGGTGCATTGATGGTTGCGCTGCCGCCCTCAGTCTGGGAGAGTAGCGCGCCATTCAACAAGCTTGTGAGTCGGGTCATTTTGGGGGGTGCACAGATACCCAAGTGACTCCAAAAAGATCTGAGCTTGATCCAGATCAATGCCTAACGCCTGCATTCTGGGTTTATTTTGCTCGTAAAAGATTTCCTTGATCTGCTTTTTCCCCAGCATTGTTTGACAGCCTAGTAGTGCCCAAGTATCAGCTCCCTCAATGTCAATCTTGAGTAGGTCAATGGAGCGTTCGCCAGTCAGGACCTGATCAACTCTTACTACCTCTACCTCAATACTGTTTGGGTTGTCGGCAAGGGTAAACCCACCCCACCCAGTTTGGGTTTCAGGGCCGACGGCAAAGTTGAGAATGCCTGCTTCAGCTCCGGCAGCGAGGGAAAACAGCGTGATTTGTTTATCTAAGCCATTGTGGGCGATGTTGTGCCGCAAATACTTAAGGGGTATCGGTGAGGCCTCAAAAGCAATGCAGTGGTTATCGGGCCTGCCCGCTGCCCACAGACACGAAAAATAACCCATATTAGCTCCAATATCGATCATTGTGCCGCCCCGCTTAGACAGTTCTACAATGCGGCGAGTCAACGGCAATTCATAAAAACCTGTGTAGGCAATTTGACTAGAAATATGGTCGCTGGGCAAGAGTTTTAACCGCACCTGGGGCGCATAGGCTAAGGGCGCAGCCTCGTATCTATGGGGCTCATGGGCTACCCGATGAGCGTAAATTTTGTACCAGGCAGATAGTCGGAGCCGCTCGGGTAGCAGTTGAAGGAGCAGCGGACGATTCATAGCTTTGTCCATAGGTTGCTTCCGTCGGCGCGATTGGATTGTGAGGGACAGCCTAAGGTTAGCAAGCGGGGCAGGAGCCGCGGCAAAAAGTGTTGCTTTATGTTTAGAAACAGCCAGCCAGAACTGTAGGTTTGGCCCAACTTACCATAGCGGACAAGTACCACAAATTTCCCTCAGCGGGGTTGCCCCAAGCCTTACCGGAGCCTCAAGGAAGTTAATGAAATGAGATTGGCCAATCTGGCTGGCCGTAGTGCGGTTGTTATGACCGTCGGCGACTCTATCCCAGGGGGGAGCGATCGTAGTGGTGGAGCAGGTCGGCGGGATCGTCGTAGATGGCGATCGCGCCTGCCAGATCGCCATCGCTAAAGCCGCCCGATCGCACCGCAATCACCTTTACTCCGGCCTTGCCCGCTGCCTCAATATCGTAGGGGGTGTCGGCCAGCATGACCACGCGATCGGGGGCTAGCTGGGCCTTGTCTAAGGCCGCCTGCACAATATCGGGGGCGGGTTTGGAGTTTTCGGCATCGCTGGAGGTCGTGGTTTCGGTCAGCAAGTCCTCTACGTCGGCGACTTTGAGCATGACGCCTAGCTCGCGATCGCTGGCGGAGGTAGCAACAATGACGTGCAGATCGGCGGCCAGCAGCTTTTCGACCAGCTCCCGTGCTCCGGCGGTGGGTTTGAGCTGCGGGCGATACTTAGTTAAAACCAGTTCTTTGTGCTCGCTGGCGATCGTCTTACCGGGTTCTGCCTCGTCGCTGAGTTCGGCAAATAGGTGGGGCATGAGCTGATCGCCCCCCATCCCCATCAAGGGCCGCACCTGCTCAAACGAGACGTCGTAGCCGTGGTTGGCAAAGGCCTCAACCCAGGCCTGAGCGTGAATATCGTTGCTCAAAACCAGGGTGCCATCAATGTCTAAAACGACGCCGTCGAGGGCCATAGGTATTCCTGCCAAGTTTAGGGTTTTCCTATCCTGGCAGGAAAGCGATGGGTCTACATCTTCCGAGCGATATGTCTGTCAGCTAATGATAGCTAGCGTTCAAGCTGGGTCAGCTACTTTTGAACCGCCGTAAAGCCCCCATCGACCACCAGATTGTGCCCGGTGACAAACGCAGCCCCGTCAGAGCACAGCCAGACCACGGCCTCGGCAATATCGGCGGGGACACCAATGCGCTGTAGCGGAATTCCTGCCGCCACCTGGTCGAGCATTTCGAGCGGTGCTTCGGCCCAGAGGTCGGTTTTGATCGCTCCTGGGCTAACGGTGTTGATGCGAATGCGATCGGCAGAATATTCCGCCGCCGCCGCCCGCGACAGGGCAATCACGCCAGCCTTAGCGGCTCCGTAGGCCCCATACCCAGCCACCCCCAGCAGCGCGCCCTGGGACGATGTATTGACGATCGCTCCGCCGCCCGACTGCTGCATAGCCGGAATTTCGTACTTCATCGACAGCCAAACTGATTTGAGATTGGCATTAATTTCAAAATCCCAGTCGGCTTCTGATAGGTCAGCTAGTTTGCCGGAGGTGCCCGAACCAGCGTTGTTGAAGGCGTAGTCGAGGCGACCGTAGGCGTCGAGGGTTCTTTGAACCATCGCCTCAATATCGGCGGCCTGGGTCACGTCGGCCTGGATAAAGGTGGCGTTGCCCTGGGCTGCTTTGATCTGCTGCACCGTTTCTTCGCCCCTGTCTGAGCGACGGGCGACCACCACCACCGCTGCGCCCGCTTTACCAAAGGCGATCGCGGTGGCCCGACCAATGCCAGAACTGGCCCCGGTTACGATCGCAACTTTGCCAGCCATTGAAGTCATCGATTACGCTCCTGGTTGCCCTAGTGATACCGCTCTAAGGATGTGGCTTAGTCTAGTACAGCCAGTGTTTTAGGGCTGTCGGCCCGATTACCTAAATGACTTATCGCAGCGCTGACTCCAGCTGGTGCTGTTCCCAGAGGTCGCGGTAGAGGCCGGGGCGCTGTACCAGGTCGCGGTGGCGACCCTGCTGCACAATGTGGCCCTTGTCCATCACAAAAATGCGATCGGCGGTGGCGGCGGCAGACATTTGGTGCGAGATAAACAGCACGGTTTTTTGCTGGGTGCCCTCTGACAGCTCCTTGAGAATGGCGGTGGCGGTGCGGTTATCGACGCTGGAGAGGGCGTCGTCGAGCACCAGAATGGGGGCATCGATTACCAGGGCGCGGGCCAGGGCGGTGCGCTGCCGCTGCCCACCCGAGAGGGTAATGCCGCGCTCGCCAACAATAGTGCTGTACTGCTGAGGAAAGTTGGCGATCTCTTCATCCATCTGGGCCTGCTTGGCAGCGTGCTGCACCTCGGGGAACTCCATCATCGGCTCGCCGTAGCGGATGTTGTTTTGGATGCTGGTGCTGAAGAGAAAGCTGTCTTGAGGGACGTAGGCGATCGCCCGTCTCAGGTCCGCCAGCGGCAGCTCGGTGACGTCGTAGCCATCCAGGTAGAGCTGGCCGGGGCCGATGTCGAGCAGGCGGGGCAGGGCGTTGGCCAACGTTGACTTGCCCGAGCCGATCGGGCCTACGATCGCAATTTGCTCGCCCGGCTGAATCTTAAAGCTCACCGCGTTGAGGGCGGGGGTTTTGCTGTCGGGGTAGGCGTAGCTGAGCTGGCGGGCCTCCAGGGTGCCCTGCACCTGCTCCAGCGGCAGGGAAATAGCGCTGGGAGAGGTTTGCACGTCGGGTTTGGCGTCGAGAATTTCTTCGACCCGGTTGATGCTGACCTCGCCGCGCTGGTACGCGGTAATGGTAAAACCGAGCAGCGCCGTGGGGAATACCAGCCGCTCGACGTAGAGCAGCAGAGCGACAAAATCGCCCACGGTTAGCGCTCCGTTGGCGATCGCCCCCGCCCCGGTGGCCAAAATCACCAGCAGGCTAATGCTGGCCAGCCCGCCCAGCAGCGGAAACAGCGTGTTGCGGGTGCGGGCCAGCTTCAGGTTGGCATCGAGCAGGCTGGTGTTGCGGCGGTTAAAGGCCCGCCGCTCGTTGTCTTCCTGGGCGTAGATCTTGATCAGCGAAATGCCGCTCATGTCTTCTTGAATCAGATCGCTGAGGTCTGAGATGCGCTCCTGCACGGCCAGCTGTTGATTGCGCAGGCGATCGCTAAAGCTCTGCACCAGCACCAGCATCAGCGGGTACACAATCAGCGAAATCAGCGTCAGCCGCACGTTGATTGACAGCATCACCGGCACCGTCAGGGCGTAGGCAAACAGGGTGTTGGCCAAACTCAAAATGGCAAAACCCAGCAGGCGGCGAATGTTGTCGACATCGCTGGTGGCGCGGCTGATCAGCTCGCCAGCGGTGTTGCGGCCAAAGTAGGCGGGCTCCATGCGCAGCAGGTGCTCAAAAATGCGCTGCTTGAGGTCAAACTCCACCTGGCGGCCCACCCCAAACAGGGTAATGCGCGACACCATGCGAATCACCCACATCACCGAGGCCAGTATCAGCACCATCAGCACGTAGTACAGGATGCGGTCGAAGCTGAAGGTGACCTGGAGCTCGTCGATGCCGTTGCGAATCAGCAGCGGAATCCAGACTCCCAACAGGTTGACGATAAATAAGGCAGCCACGCCCAGGGCCGCCTTGTGCCAGTGGGGCCGCAGGTAGGTGCCCAGTTTTTGTAGCTGCGATCGCGCCATAATCTCTGCCCTAATTGCCCCCCTATCCTAGACGAATTTGAGGGGCCGCATCCCAGGGCGGTAGACCTGAGTTGCCCGACCTAGGACAGGGTTTCAACCACCTGCTCCCACTGCATACTAAAGGGCGGCAGCCAGCCCTGTAGATAGTAGTAGATAGAGCCCAGCAGCTCGCTCCAGTAGCGGGTCGTCAGCACCAGCGCGTTGACGTCAGGAACCAGATCGGCCAGGCGGGCCAGGGTGTCGCGATCGCTCAAGCCAATCGTGCTGTAGAGTTCGGTCGGAGCCGCCACAACCTGAATGCCCACATTCTCAAAGGCCAGGGCGGCGCGGCGCATGGTCAGGGCTGGGGCCACCAGCACCACCCGGTTGGCGTCGCGGTTGCTGCGAGCGGTCTCAAAGGGGCCGCTGCGAACCGGCTCTGTAAACAGCCCCTGTTCAATCAAAAAATCTCGCTGGTCGAGCACCGCCCCGCGAATGTTGGTACCCATATCCTCAATCCGAATGCTCTCGGAGGGCACTCCACGGCTGGTTAACTGCTGGCGAATGGCCTGCCGAACCGGTTCCTGCTCTTCAGGGCTGCCATACCGTGGCCCCGCTGTAACCGTAACAAAGGGACGGGCCGCAGCGATGCGGTTATAGACGTTGGCGGCGCTGTTGAGGCGGGCCACCAGCACCGGGTCGAGGTCATTGTCGGCATCGATGCGGCTGTTGATGGTGTTGGTGAGGCGGTAGGCATCGGCGTTTTCACCGATCACGACCAGCGACACAGCCCGGTCTACGGGCACCTGATCAATCGCGGGGCAAATATCACTACAGAGCCGCTGCTGGCTGGCATAGGCCCGCTGCACCGCACTTTCTGACTGGTTGACCAGCGCTCGCGCCACCAGGGGCAGGCTGCTAATCACCAAGATCAGCAGCGCCACCGTCACCATCCGCGTGCTTTGCTTGGCAAAGCCACTGCTGCGGGAAAACAGCAGCAGCGTGATCACCGCGCCCAGGGGGGTGAGCGGAAACGCCAAAAACTGCCCAAACACGCCGATGGTGTTGTCTTCAGGAAATAAAAACGACGCTGCAATCAGGGCCAGAATGATGGCCCCGCCAAACCAGGTTAGAAAGGCGGCTGGAATAAACTTTCTCAGAATCCACCACAGAAAGTAGCCGATGCCAAGCCACAGCAGCAGGCGGGTGAGTAGGTTGAGAATGTCCATGGTCGGTCTGCGGTGGAAAATCGAGCACTGGTAGATGGGGGGCAAACGGAACGCCAGCAACGCGCCAAGCACGGTGCCAAACTGCGCTAGAGAATCAGCCCCGCAGGAACTCTCTGCAAAGCATACTTCAGTAACGAAAACTCGGTGTACTTATGGTCCCAATCGGGTTCAAAGTCTTTCTGTCTGGGGAACAGGTCGGCTGGGTCGCCAGCCCCGGGAACCGGGGGACGTTCTATGTTAAAAGGAATGGGTAGCAATACGGCATGCCCATGAAATCCCTCGCTGCTTCCCGGCAAGTGTTCCTGCGGTGGCCTGACGGCTGGACGATGAGCGTTGCTCTGATCGCCCTGGTGATGCTGCTGCCGGTGGCCATTATTTTGGCCGGTTTGTTTACCAACAGCAGCGATGCCTGGGGCCACCTGGCGGCCACGGTGCTGCCAGAGTACATTCGCAACTCGCTGGTGCTGATGCTGGGGGTGGGGCTGGGGGTGCTGGCGATCGGGGTGAGTACGGCCTGGCTGGTGAGCACCTGCCAGTTTTGGGGCAGGCGGTGGTTTGAGTGGCTGCTGCTGCTGCCCCTGGCGGCTCCGGCCTACATTTTGGCCTACGTCTACACCGACACGCTGGAGTACTTTGGCCCAGTGCAGACGGCGCTGCGATCGCTGTTTGGCTGGCAGCAGGCCACCGACTACTGGTTTCCCAACCTGCGCTCGGTGGGCGGGGCAATTGTGCTCTTCAGCCTGACGCTGTACCCCTACGTGTACCTGCTGGCGCGGGTGGCGTTTTTAGAGCAGTCCACCGCCACGCTAGAGGCCAGCCGATCGCTGGGCTGTGGCCCCTGGCGCAGCTTTCGCACGGTGGCGCTGCCCTTGGCTCGACCGGCGATCGCCGTCGGTACCGCCCTGGCCCTGATGGAAACCCTGAACGACTTTGGCACGGTGGCCTACTTCAGCGTGCCGACCTTTACCACGGGCATCTACCGCACCTGGTTTGGCATGGGCGATCGCCCGGCGGCGGTGCAGCTGTCGGCGGTGCTGCTGCTGTTTATCTTTGCCCTGGTGCTGCTGGAGCAGCGATCGCGGCGGCAGGCCCGCTACTACCAGGGCACGGCCCGCACTCTTTCGCAGTCGCGCTACGGGCTGGGGGGCTGGCGGGCCGCCGGGGCCTGGCTGGTCTGCGCCGCCCCCGTGCTGCTGGGGCTGGTCATCCCCACCGGGCTGCTGCTGGCGATGACCATTCGCCACGCCGATGAAACCCTCGATGGCGACTTTGTCTGGCTTGGCCTCAACAGCCTGGTGCTGGCGGTGCTGGCGGCGGTGCTGGCGGTGCTGCTGGCGCTGGTGATGGCCTACGGCCTGCGGCTGAACCACACGCCCGCGCTCAAGCTGGCGGTGCAGGGGGCCAACCTGGGCTACGCCGTCCCTGGGGCAGTGATTGCCGTGGGCACGCTGATACCCCTGGCCCGGTTTGATAATGCGATCGACGCCTGGATGCGCCAAACCTTTGGCGTTTCCACCGGGCTGCTGCTCAGCGGCACCATCATTGCGCTGCTGTTTGCTTACCTGGTGCGGTTTTTGGCGGTCAGCTTTGGGGCGGTGGAGGCGGGCCTGAGCAAAATTAAACCCTCGCTGGATGACGCGGCCCGCAGCCTGGGCCAGAGCCCCCAGCAAACCCTGCTCAAGGTGCACAGGCCGCTGCTGGGCAGCAGCCTGCTCACCGCCGCCATGCTGGTGTTTGTGGATGTGATGAAAGAGCTGCCCGCCACGCTGATCATTCGCCCGTTTAACTTCGACACCCTGGCGGTGCGGGTCTACCAGTACGCCGCCGACGAGCGGCTGATCGAAGCCTCGGCCCCGGCCCTGGCGATCGTGGTAGTGGGGCTGCTGCCGGTGCTGTGGCTGAGTCGGCAAATCGCCAACGAGGGTAAGTGAGCAGACAGGAACTCCACTATTCAGGGCACCTGATTACGAAGCTGGCTTAACCTGCATTATTTACGAGGGATATTGGACAACCTCACGAGGTTGCCCCTGTGCCGTTACCGGTAGCGGGATGAGTAGTCAGCACGCAACTGCAGCACCAACGGCTATCCGTTGGTGGCGTCGTTAATCAGCACTGGATAGTACATGCTGTGGCCGTAAAAGCATTGGAAAAGCTCAGTATAGGCAGTGTCTCTACCCACTCTCGCTATGATGGTCAATAGCGCTTGCCAAACCCATGACCCTTGCCAGCAGCCCTTCCCCCATTCGTGTTGAAACCGGCCACGGCGACATTCGCACCATTCAGCCAGGGCGCACCTGGGAACAGTTTAAGCACCTGCAAAAAGGCTTTGAGAACTCCCGTGGGCTCAGACTCTTTTATTACAACGGCACTATCGAAATCCTTATGCCCGGCGAAGCCCACGAACTCTTCAAAAGCGTGATTGGCTTTTTGATCGAGACGTTTTTGTTTCATCGTGGCATTGAGTTTAAGCCTACCGGCTCAATGACCCAGGAAAAGGAAGGCATTGCCGCCGCCGAGGCCGACGAGTCGTATCAAATAGATGGATACAGACTCTCAATTGAGGTCAATTTCACCAGCGGTGATGCCGCTAAGCTAGAGCGCTACCAGGCCCTGGGTGTCGATGAAGTCTGGATGTGGGAAGACGGCTCCCTGGCGGTTTACCACATCCAGCTCGGCCCCAGCGCCCAGGGCCGCTACGAAGCTGTCGAGCGCAGCGGCATTCCAGCGCTAGCCGACATCGACCTCAACCAGCTGTCGGCCTGCATTCTAATCGGAGAAACCTCTCGCATTCAGGCCGCTCAACAACTCCTAGCCGCCTACCCGGCTAGGGGGTATTAGGTATCAGGACCCCAATACCTGACACCTAATACCCCTACTACATTCCCAAATTTGCTGCCAAAAACGCCCACTTGTCTGACACCTCTTCGATTACCTTCGCCGTCGGCTTACCCGCCCCGTGACCCGCCTTCGTCTCAATGCGAATGAGAACGGGAGCCTCGCCGCCGTGGGCCGCCTGGAGCGCCGCCGCAAACTTAAAGCTGTGGGCCGGGACGACGCGATCGTCGTGGTCTGCCGTGGTGATCAGCGTTGCCGGGTAGGCCGTCCCCGGCTTCAGGTTGTGCAGGGGCGAGTAGCTGTAGAGCACCTTAAACTCGTCCTCGTTTTGGGGCGAGCCGTAGTCCGACTCCCAGGCCCAGCCAATGGTGAACTGGTTAAACCGCAGCATGTCCATCACCCCCACCGCTGGCAGCGCCGCCGCGAAGAGGTCGGGGCGCTGGGTCATGCAGGCCCCCACCAGCAGGCCGCCGTTGCTGCCGCCCGCGATCGCCAGCTTTGCCGCCGAGGTATAGCCCTCAGCAATCAGCCACGCCGCCGCCGCAATAAAGTCGTCAAACACGTTCTGCTTGTTGAGCTTTGTGCCCGCCAAATGCCAGTCTTCGCCGTACTCGCCGCCGCCGCGCAGGTTGGGCACCGCGTACACGCCGCCCATTTCCATCCACACCAGGTTGCTGACCGAAAACGAGGGCGTCAGCGAAATACTAAAGCCGCCGTAGCCGTAGAGCAGGGTTGGGTTCTGCCCGTTTAGCTCAATCCCTTTTTTGTGGGTGATGAACATCGGCACGCGGGTGCCGTCTTTGCTGGCGTAAAACACTTGGGTCGTGGCGTAGGCATCGGGGTCAAAATCGACCTCGGGCTGGCGGTAGAGGGTGCTCTCGCCGGTCACCATGTCGTAGCGGTAGATGGCGGGCGGCACCGTAAAGCTGGTAAAGCTGTAAAAGGTTTCGGTGTCTTCGCGCTTGCCGTCAAAGCCCCCCGCCGAGCCAATCCCTGGCAGCACCACCTGCCGCACCAGTTCGCCCGTGAGCGAAAAAATGCGAATCGTGGTGTAGGCGTCTTTCAGGTAATCGGCCACGAACTGGTTATTTAGCAGGCCCACCCCCTCTAGAGTGTCCTCGCTTTCGGGGATAATCTCCTGCCAGCGCTCCTTCTCCGGCCGGGTGATATCGATCGCGATCAGTCGCCCCTTCGGTGCCTCCAGGTCGGTCGTAAACCAGAACAGCGGCCCGTCGTTATCGACAAAGCTGTAGCTGGCCTCAAACTCAGAAATCAGCTCTACCACCGGGCTGTCGGGGTCGCTCAGGTCTTTGTAGAAGACCAGGTTGTTGGGGTCAGTACCCTTCCACACCGAGATGATTAGGTACCGCCCGTCTTCGGTGACGCCGCCGCCAAAGCCCCACTCCTTCTGGTCGGGCCGCTCGTAGACCAGCACATCCTCGCTCTGGGGCGTGCCGATGCGGTGGTAAAACAGCTTTTGGTAGTAGTTGACGGCCTCTAGCTTGGTGGTTTCATCCGGTTCGTCGTAGCGGCTGTAGAAAAAGCCCTGGTGATCGTGGCTCCAGGATGCGCCGGAAAACTTCACCCACTTGAGCAGGTCGTCGGTGTCTTCGCCGGTTTCAATGTCGCGCACGTGCCACTCCACCCAGTCGGAGCCGCCCGACGACAGACCGTAGGCCAGGTAGGCCCCGTTCTCGCTCACCGCCATGCCGCTGAGGGAAACGGTGCCATCCTCCGACAGGGTGTTGGGGTCGAGCAACACTCGCGGCTCGGCCTCCAGGCTGGGCAAGGTGTAGAGCACGCTCTGGTTTTGCAGCCCGTCGTTTTTGAAGTAAAAGTACCGCCCGCCGCGCTTGAAGGGGGTGCTGTAGCGCTCGTAGTTCCAGATCTGGGTGAGGCGATCGTTGATTTCACCCCGCTTCGACAGCGTTCGCAGATAGCCATCGGTGACCGTATTCTGGGCCGCGATCCACTCGCGGCTGGGAGCAGACTGGGGGTCTTCGAGCCAGCGGTAGGGGTCGGGCACGGTCACGCCGTGGTAGGTATCGACCTGATCGTGCTGGGGACTGGGTGGGTAGGCGAAGGCGGAGGAGGTCATAGGGATTGAGAGCGTTGAGGGCTAATAGTCCCATCCTAAAGGGGGTAGCTCATCCTGGCATTAAGCCGTTTAAGGGAAAGCCTGTACCCATCCTAAAGCCTTGAATACATAAGGCACACACCTTTGCTATGCTTTGGCTATGAAAGCCTTTGCCTGGAACTCAGAAAAAAATGAGCGTCTCCGGCAGGAGCGAGGTATCACCTTTGAAGACATTGTTCTCAACATTCAGCTTGGCAACGAAGTAGACATCTTCGATCACCCTAACCAAGAACGGTATCCGGGGCAAAAAATTTCAGTGGTGCTAGTAGAAGGCTACGCGTACTTAGTTCCCTTTGTGGAAAGCGAGGAGGAAGTTTTTCTTAAAACAATTATTCCTAGCCGTAAAGCAACTAAGCAGTACCTAGGTGATAGAAATGAATAATTTTGACTCCGAAGAACAAGACATTCTAGATGCATTCGAGGCTGGCAGACTGCAGCGGTCAGAAAATCTTGAAAAAGAGCTGGAATCGCATCGGGCGATCGCAGCCGCTACATTCAAAAAAGATGCCCGAATCAACATTCGTCTGTCCTCAAAAGACCTGAGAATGCTACAGGCCAGGGCGCTAAAAGAAGGTATACCCTATCAAACGCTGATATCTAGCATTCTGCACAAGTTTGTGGACGGTCAACTAGTCGAAAAATCCATTAACAAATAGCGTCGATATAGCGGGTTGCACTCGGGTCAGTGCGTGACGACGATCCCCCCTGCCCCCCCTTGCTAAGGGGGGTACAAAGTGAAACTTAGACAGCTAGAAACCGGGGGGATCTCCCAATCGAGAAGTTCTTAAACTCAGCGAGAGAGGTCGGTACGGTCGCCTTTGAGCAGACCAAGAACTTAGTCGATTAAGCTGCACCGAGCGCATTCCAGCGCTACACTAGCGACCGGGCAATTGTAGAGAACCGAGCCATGAACCAGGCCGCAGACGACACCACCGCCGCTAGAGCACAGTCCCTCAGGGCGCAGCTTCAGGCCGCCAGCTACGCCTACTACGTGCTCGATGCCCCCGATCTGCCCGACGAGGTCTACGATCGCCTCTACCGCGAGCTGCAAGACCTGGAGACCGCTCACCCCGCTCTCGTCACCCCCGACAGCCCCACCCAGCGCGTGGGCGAAAAGCCCGCCACCCAGTTCACCTCCGTTCGCCACAACATCCCCCTCTACAGCCTAGAGAACGCCTTTGACCTGGCCGAGTTTCGCGCCTGGGAAGAGCGCTGGCGCAGGCAGGCCCCCGACGCGGGCGAGGTCGAGTACGTGGCTGAGCTGAAGATTGACGGCAACGCCCTGGCCCTCACCTACGAAAACGGCCTGCTGGTGCGCGGCGTCACCCGAGGCGATGGGGTCGCGGGCGAAGACATTACCCCCAACGTGCGCACCATTCGCTCGGTGCCCCTGCGGCTCAATACCGACACCCCGCCTCCGGTGGTCGAAGTGCGTGGCGAAGCCTTTTTGCCGCTGGATGTGTTTGAGCAAATCAACCGGGAACGAGAGGCTCGCGGTGAAGCGCTCTTCGCTAACCCCCGCAACGCCGCCGCTGGTACCCTGCGCCAGCTCGACTCCCGCATCGTCGCCGATCGTCGGCTCGATTTTTTTGCCTATACCGTGTATTTAGATCAATTTGATCCGGCGCAGATTGCATCTGCGCCGGATCAAATGACAACCCAGTGGGCCGCCCTCGAACTCCTCCAGACCCTCGGCTTTCGCGTCAACCCCAACCGCCAGCTCTGCCAGTCTGCTGACGACGTGCAGGCCTACTACGACGACTGGGCCACAAAGCGCGCTCGGCTCTCGTACCTGACCGACGGCGTGGTGGTAAAGCTCAACGACTTTGCCCTTCAGCGGCAGCTGGGCTTTACCCAGAAGTTTCCCCGCTGGGCCGTGGCGCTCAAGTACCCCGCCGAAGAAGTGCCCACTATTCTAGAAGCCGTCAGTTTTCAGGTGGGTCGCACCGGGGCGGTCACCCCCGTAGCCGAGCTGCATCCGGTGCAGCTGGCGGGCACCACGGTTGCCCGCGCCACGCTGCACAACGCCGATCGCCTGGCCGAGCTGGATATTCACCAGGGCGACACCGTGATTGTGCGCAAGGCGGGAGAAATTATCCCCGAAGTGGTGCGGGTGCTGAGTGAACTGCGGCCTGTGGATGCGATCGTCGTCACTATGCCCACCCACTGCCCCCAGTGCGCCAGCGCCCTGGTCAAGCCCGAGGGCGAAGCCGTCACCCGCTGCATCAATAGCTCCTGCCCGGCGATCGTGCAGGGGGCAATTATTCACTGGGCCAGGCGCGATGCCCTCGATATTGAGGGGCTGGGCGAAAAGTGGGTGAAGCAATTGGTGGAGCAGGGGCTGGTGCATTCTGTCGCCGACCTTTACACGCTGACCGAGGCGGATCTAGAACCCCTCGATCGTATGGGTAAGCGCCTGGCCGAGAAGCTGGTGGGGGCGATCGCCGCCTCCAAAACTCGCCCCTGGGCCTCGGTGCTCTACGCCCTGGGCATTCGCCATGTCGGCACCGTCAACGCCAAGACCCTGGCCCAGCACTTTCCTAGTGCGGCAGCCCTGGCCGCTGCCAGCCCCGAGGCGATCGCCACCGTCCACAGCATCGGCCCCGAGATTGCCCAGTCTGTCGCCCAGTGGTTTGAGGTGCCCGCCAACCAAACCCTGATCGATCGCCTGCGCCAGTCGGGCTTGCAGCTGGCCGCTGACGATACGCCAACCCAGGCCGCTGAGGCTGGGGTTCTAGCGGGCAAAACCCTGGTGCTCACGGGTACCCTACCCACCCTCACCCGCCCGGAAGCCACCGAGCTGATCGAAGCCGCCGGGGGCAAAGTGACCAGCAGCGTTAGCAAAGCCACCGACTACCTGGTGGCGGGCGAAAAAGCCGGGTCAAAGCTGACCAAAGCCGAGGGTTTGGGTATTGCTATTCTCAGCGAGGGCGACCTGCTGGCGCTAATCGGGCAAGATTAGACAGCTGCCGTGCCGCTTGGGGTGTCGCGACCTGGCTATCGATGGAGTCTCCAGACACGCCCTGGCCAGCGCTATAAGAACAGGTCAAATTATCGTCAGATTCTTCAGTGAAGCTACAGATTGAGAATCCTTTCGGGGCGCACTAAGATTGGGCAGCCCTGTCTCTAGAGATGAAAAGCGGTTTCAGTTTGGGTGCTTTTAGCCCTTTTTTAGAGTGTATTCCCTCCTTTTAGGTGAATTGAGCAGTATAAAATTGCTCATAATGTATTAGGAGGCAGATGGCTGTGAACAACGCTTTCCTGCTGGCTATTGTGTTAGGGAGTAATCGCTCTAAAGTGATGTACTTTGTTGGCTGTGGTGTTGACAAAAGTGACCCGTACTAGCACGCGCTGATTCGATAGTGCGGCTCCGGTGGGTTCAACCAGGGGGCAACGCTTTGAACCATCTGAAACTGAAATCGTCTGAAACACTGCGTTGGAGTGCTGGTGGAGTACTGGTGGAGTACTGCTTAATGGACGAACAATCGATTGTTGACTCGACGGCGACACCTAACAAGTTAAGCCTCATCCCCTACTTTTTTTTATCGGCATCTAGTTTGGGGAATGGGTCGATCGATGAGGTTGTCATCGATGCGCTGTGCGCCATTCGTTTGCACCTCGATATGGAGGTGGCGTTTGTATCGGAGTTTGTCGAAGGCAGACGTAAGTTTCGCTACGTTGACTCATCGTTAGAAAGCCCGCCCATTGCTGTGGGCGACTCAGACCCGCTAGAGGAGAGCTACTGCCAGCGCGTTGTCGATGGTCGGCTGCCCCAGCTAATTCAAGATGCCACTAAAATTCCTGCGGCGCTGGAGATAGCGGCTACCACCGCCCTGCCCGTAGGAGCGCACCTCAGCATCCCCTTGCGGTTGGGCAACGGGCAGGTCTACGGCACCTTTTGCTGCTTTAGCACCCGACCCAACCTGTCTTTGGGCGATCGCGACCTGTCGCTCATGCAGCTGTTTGCCGACTTTACCGCTCGGCAAATCGCCCGCGAGCTAGAGGCGGTGCAGGCGCACCAAGCGATGGCTCATCGCGTTACAACCGTGCTAGAGTCCAGCGCCTTTACCCTCGTCTACCAGCCCATCGTTCGCCTGAGCGATCGCAAGATCATTGGGGTTGAGGCCCTGACCCGGTTTTGGTCTCGGCCCATTCGCAGCCCCCACATCTGGTTTGCTGAGGCTGCTGAGGTAGGCTATGGCGAACAGCTCGAAATGGCGGCGATCGCCAAAGCGCTAGAAGGTCTTGCCGATCTTCCCGAAGATGTCTACCTCTCCGTCAACGTATCGCCAGACAACATTCTGAGCGGGGCCGTCAGTCAGGTGCTTCAGGGTGTGCCCCTGCACCGCATTGTGCTAGAAGTGACCGAACATGTCGCCATCCCCGACTATTCAAAGTTTGGCGAATATCTAGCTCCCCTGCGCGATCGCGGCGTGCGCCTAGCCGTGGATGATGCTGGGGCCGGCTACGCCAGTTTTCTGCACATTCTTCAGCTCAATCCAGACATTATCAAGCTCGACATCAGCCTGATTCGCAACATCGATACCGACCCCACTCGCCGAGCGCTGACCGCCGCCCTGGTCGGGTTTGCCCAGCAGACCAATAGCTACATCGTCGCCGAAGGAGTCGAAACCCCCTCTGAGCTCATCGCTCTGCAGCAGCTTCAGGTCAACATTGCCCAGGGCTATCTGCTGGGGTACCCTCTGCCCCTAGGCGAAACCGCTGCGCTGTTTTAGGGATGTAGGCCGGTCCCCTATTCGGCAGTCTGAGCGAGCGCACCGACCGGGCCACCGTGTATCCTATAAAGTCAGCTCGATCACAGCCTCTGCTCAACCCCAAGGAGACAGCGCTATGTGTGGAATTGTGGGATACATCGGCACCCGGCCCGCCACCGACATTCTGATGGACGGTCTGCGTAAGCTCGAATATCGCGGCTACGACTCCGCCGGCCTCGCCACCGTGCTCGAAGGCGAGCTGCACTGCGTGCGCGCCAAGGGCAAACTGCAAAATCTGCAAGACAAGCTCGACGGCGAAGAAAACCCCGCTCGCCTGGGCATTGGCCACACCCGCTGGGCTACCCACGGCAAGCCCGAAGAGCACAACGCCCACCCCCACCGCGACGGCACCGGACGCCTGGCCGTGGTACAAAACGGCATTGTCGAAAACTACCGCGAGCTGCGCGAAACCCTCAGGGCGCTGGGCCACGAGTTTACGTCAGATACCGATACCGAGGTAGTGCCCCACCTGATCGAGTCGCACCTGAGCCAGCTCAGCCCCGACGACACCCAGGGCCGATCGCTTCTGCTGGAGGCCACCCGCCGCGCCTGCCAGCAGCTGCACGGAGCCTTTGCCCTGGCGATTATTTCTGCCGACTATCCCGACGAACTGGTGGTGGTGCGCCAGCAGGCTCCCCTGGTGATTGGCTTTGGCCAGGGCGAATTTTTCTGCGCCAGCGACACCCCGGCGATCGTGCCCCACACCCGCGCCGTGCTGCCGATGGAAAATGGCGAGCTAGCCAGCCTGACGCCCCTGGGGGTAGAGGTGTACAACTTTGAGGGCGATCGCCAGCGCAAGCACCCGATTACCCTGAACTGGAACCCCATCATGGTGGAGAAGCAGGGGTTCAAGCACTTCATGCTCAAGGAGATCTACGAGCAGCCCGGCGTGGTGCGCACCGCCCTCGAAACCTACATCGACAACAGCTGGACGGCCAGCGCCGCCAGTACACCCCTGGCTCCAATTCAGCTGGGCCTGCCCGACGCGCTGCTCGACGGCCTAGAGCACCTGCAAGTGGTCGCCTGCGGCACCAGCTGGCACGCCGCCCTGGTCGGCAAATATCTGATCGAAGAGCTGGCTAACCTGCCCGTCATGGTGCAGTACGCCTCCGAGTTTCGCTACTCACCGACGCCGCTGATTCCTAACACCCTGACCGTGGGCGTTACCCAGTCGGGCGAAACCGCCGACACCCTGGCTGCCCTGGAGATGGAGCAAAATCGCCGCGCCGCCCACCCCGACCCCCGCTTTGCCCCCCGCATGGTAGGCATTACCAACCGGCCCGAAAGTTCGCTGTCGCGGCTGGTGCCCCACATTATCAATACCCACGCCGGTATTGAGATTGGGGTGGCGGCGACCAAAACCTTTACCGCCCAGGTGATGGCCTTCTACTTTTTGGCGCTAGACCTGGCCTACCGTCGCCAAACTCTCAGCCCCGATCGCATTGAGGCCATTCTCAACGGTCTGCACCAGCTGCCCGCCTACATCGAGCAGGTGCTCGAAAGCCAGGAGCGCTATATCGAAGAGCTGGCCCACGACTTTAACGAAACCCAGGACTTTATCTTTTTGGGCCGGGGCATTAACTTCCCCATTGCCCTGGAAGGGGCGCTGAAGCTCAAAGAAATCAGCTACATCCACGCCGAGGGCTACCCGGCGGGCGAAATGAAGCACGGGCCAATCGCACTATTGGATGCCAAGGTGCCGGTGGTGGCGATCGCTATGCCCGGCAGCGTCTACGACAAGGTGCTCTCAAATGCGCAGGAGGCCAAGGCCCGCGACGCCCAGCTGATTGGCGTGGTGCCCATGAATGATGCCGATGCCGCCGACACCTTCGATCGGCTGCTGCCGGTGCCCGTGGTAGATGAGCTACTGTCGCCGATTGTGGCGGTGATTCCGCTGCAACTGCTGGCCTACCACATCGCCGCCCGGCGCGGGTTAGACGTCGACCAGCCAAGGAACCTGGCCAAATCAGTCACGGTAGAATAAGCCCAGATTCCAGGGTTCTTCAAGAACCTTGGAATCTTAAATAACTTGAGGATGCCACTCTAGCGCGGGTGCATCCCACTTTTGCAAGTTAACCCCCCTCATCCCCCACCCCCTTCTCCCTAGGGGCTACTAAGTACACACAAATGAGTCCTGAGCTATTGACCATCCCTCAAATATGGCCTCAAATTTCTTGAGTCCTTGGCTCAAAGTGCGAATACCGGGTGGCGATTGCGAACGATAGCCCGACCA
>NZ_JBNXVS010000054.1:0-33950 GCF_050565655.1 Nodosilinea sp. AN01ver1
GACTCGGGGTGGGTTTGGGGAACCGTAGCAGGGGATGGAGGAGAAAGATGCATAGAGCCTAAGGAAAAGATGAATCAGCCTGAAACTCTAGCATCTTCAGCCTTCCTTGAGAATGAAATGGCCCTGGAGTCGAAACTGCTTTATATCTCGACCAGCTTGACCTATTTGCCCTTCTAGTGAAGTGCCTTCTATGTTAATTTCTTGCTTTTGGGTTTTGTTGGGTTGGTCATTCATATCTTTCTTACTCATTTATATGAGAAGTAGTGCTTTGGCTGCAACACCCAACCAAGGAGCCAGTTGAGTAACGATTGGCTCCAGCTTTTTCCAAAGTCCTTCGCCTGCCCCAACTGCCTCATTTGCTTCTTTAAGAACCTTAGTAGCTCTCTGCAAGCTTTTCATTGCAAAATCCTTATCAGGGTCTTTTGCTTGCACTTCCTCCTTTGCAGTCTCCAGGTGCTTGATAGCCTTTTCTTGCTGATCGCTCGGCAGATCTGAAGTCTCAAATAAATTTTCTATTTGAGAAATAAGTTCTACCACTTCAGTAACTGTTAATTGCTTCTCAGGGTTTCCACCTACAATTCTTTGGGTTTGAGACAAATCACGCCCTGCTTGCCCTACTTGTATACCACCGGAAAACTGACCACCGCTAATATTTAGGGATTGTGAAGGCTTTTCTTCGGTCATTTTTAACCTTCAATAAATTTGATTCCCATTCTACTTGGGCTAAAAGCCTTTGTCAGCATTCTCTACAGAATTAAAGCTACAATGGGGCATAGAGTTCAATACGATAACTTGTCCTAGGGTTAATATCCTATGTTCTGCCTCTGTGAAGTGCGTAGCTGATCGCTCTCATAGTAGTACAGCGAGTCAAATGATGGCTGCTGTTCCATCATCCACTCTACGAGACGAGCGCTCTCCAACTCCACAATCCGAAAATCACAGGCAGCACCAAGGCGATCGCAACCTCTTACCCCAGTTGATTAATCCATTTCTCAATACCTTTCCTCGTAGGCACTCCTCCGCCTGTAAACGTCCAAACATTCCGCCTTCGCTGAGGAGCGTAACTGATATGGATGGGGCGATCGCTTCCATAGTAGTACAGCGCATCAAACGGTAACTGCTGTTCCAGAATCCACTCTACAAGGCGATCGCTCTTCAACCCTACAACTCTAAAATCACAAGCAGCACCGAGGCGATCGCAGTAGTACCGCCCATTCCGATTCACCTCATGGGCCATGTGCTGATCCAGACTTGGGGTAGCGATACCGTGCTTTTTCCCTGTCAGGGGGTCTTTCTTCGCTAGCCACCGCTTCAGATCTATTGAGCAAAAGCCGTAGGTGAGCAAAAAGCGATCGCGCCCAAACCCATCAATCACCGGGTCAATGATGTACTGACACAACGCTTCTAAGGCTGGCAACGTCTCATCCAGATTCTTGGGGAACGGGGCAATCTGGTCAGCAAACCGCTGGTAGGTGTGTGTGCAAGTGCAGAACTCCGTCAGCGTCAAATACTTCCCCAGCCGTTGCACCTGCACTAGCAATATCTCCTGAACCGCTATCCACTCCAACCACACAGTAGACATTCTAAAAGCAGTAGACACCCAATAGACATCCCCGTCTACCACCTTAAACCTTTATCCTGCAAGCACTTTGGCGATTTCGGTAGACCAGTAGACACCTAGCTAAAATCTCAAATTTGTTACTCCTTGTCTACCGGTCTACTTGTCTACCATTTTCTCTACAACTCAGCTCCTTCAGTGGTTTCAGCGGTAGCAGCCCTGTCTACCGTTTCCTCCGAGCCGTCTACCGTGCCCACCGTTGTCCGCCACTGCAACCGATTTCCCATCCCACAGGTCTCTCCGTACCCCATTACCTCTAACTCCCGAAAATGTAAGCGAATGACATCCGAACTCGCCTTCCGCAAACTGCGCTCATAATTTCGCGCATCCTTTGCCCGCAGCCAGCCCCGCACCCGCGATAGCTGAATCAGCTTCGTATAGACCGGCTCCAGCGCTCCATCTACTGTATTCCCGTCGGCATAGAGCAGCTTCACCTGACCAATGAACCAGCGCCCTAGCTTAATCGCCGCCCTCATCTTCTCGACATCTATCGCATTAGCCGGTGGCCCCCTGTCTATCACCGCATTCAGGCAGTGGAGGATCAGCGCCAGCCGCCCCGTATAGCCCTGCATCTTGGAATAGACCGCCTGCAAGCCTGGATGCGTCTCCGTCACCCGTAGCTGATCCAGCTGGTCATACCAGTCTGCAAATAGAACCTTAGCCTCAGGCGTCAATCGGTAGCATTGGGGAGCCAGTCCATCCAACTGCTGGTAAAGGCCATAGAGCCGGTCTGAAATATCGTGACGCAGCGTCTGGCGAGGAAACGGTGCAGCCTTCAGCGGCAGCAGACACCACAAAAATCTGGCCCACTGGCCACTGGCATCCGAGCAATCCCCCATCATCTCCCGCAAAATATCGGGCTGAATTGTCCCCGTCAGGCTCAGGCTGGTGCGCGGCAGGCTAATGCGCAAACCGCTGGCCCGATCCACCTTCAGCCCTGCACCATCAAAGGCCGTCAGCAGCGACTCCTTGTCGTTACCCCGGCCATTGCGGTATTGGTTCTGCCCCTTGAACAGACCTGCTAGCTCATCCGGCGTCACCAAAATGCCCCGTTCCGACTGCTGAGACTGAATGCGGGCGATCGCCTCCCGTGTCGCATCCGAGGTGTGATACTCCCGTGGCATCGGTTTCCTGGGACGAATGCCCCTATCCTCGACCTTAGTCTGCTCCCAATCCCGTAGATCAACCTCATATTCCGAAGCGGCATACTCATACTCCTGATCGGCCTCCGCCTGAAGCAGCGAGAGCGGCCCCAAAATCTGCCGTTGAATCGGGCTCTTCTTACTGCCCGAGGGGGCCACCAATCCCGTGAATACAATCGGCGGTACCGAGAACCCCATCCCAGTATCAATCTCCAGCTCCGTACCGACCCGCAGCAATGATGCCGCCACCGGCAGCAGCGTCACCAGCATCGCCGCTGGCGTCGCCCCTATCCAGTCAGCAATCTGCTCCAAGGGTTCCGCCAGGTCAGCATGGAGATACTCCCCTAGGCACAGCTGGTAGTCGCCAATTTTGAGCAGTTGGTGAATCTCAGCTCGGCGATCATCCCGCTCCTCAGTCTGCTCCAGCTCCGCCTGCACCAGAGTGACCAGGTTACCGATATCCCTGGCCGATAGCCCTGTTTCCTGGTGCCACTGCACCACCTGCGCCGCCAGGGCCAGTTCGGTGGGGCTGGTGCCCAGGTAGGTGCGAATCTGGTCTTGTAAGGCCTGCACCGTCAGTCGCTCGGGGCTTTGATTAGAGCTGACCTCCATCTGCCGCCGGTCTTGCACCGCTGCTCTGATCTGCTCCGCTGTGGCCCCGTCGTGAATCCAATCCACCACGTCCAGCCCGCCATGCTTCGGCAGGTTTTGCCAGCGCAGACTGTCAGGGTAGGGGTAGCACCACTGAGCCGAGGGAAAGTCCTCGGCGACTTCCTGCATATGAGCAATGCCGACCTGGTCGCGATCTGGGCACAGCACTAAGTTCGCATCCTGCAAATCCTGACGGTAATCACCATAGCTGCGGTACTTCTTCGAACCCCCCAGATTAGTGGTCGCAGGAATGCCAATTCCCCACAGGGCATCAGCGCAGCCTTCCCCTTCCACCATCCAGATGGGTTGACCGATGGATAGGGCATTCTGGACATCGCGGTAGCGGTAGATTGGCACCCGGGCTCTAATCTCAGGGGTCAGCCCTTTGACCCACTTCTGCCCGTTCCAGTGATACTGCACAAAAAACTTCGCGCCGTTGCCCCGATCTACCCGAGTCACCTTCACCAGGGGCTGCCCGGCTCGACTGGGATAGAAATAGTCCTGCCGCTGTTGAGGGCGAACCGGCTTCTCCGGTGAGGCGGTGGCTGCAAAGTATTGCCCCCACATGCTATCGGCTGTCGCGCCCCGATAAACGTAGCCGTCTACCACCCCATCCTGGTCTACGTGAGTGTGGCAGAACACCACCTCCTCATTCCAGCGGCAGTCTTGGTCTTTGGTGCGTCCACAAATCGGACAGGGGCGTGATCGCCCTGAGTAAACATACTGTGCCATGGTTAGCTCCTAAATTTAGGAGCCAGGCCACCACAATCAACCCGCTGTTGTTAACCGTTAGCTATGCCCAGTGTGGACATTTCCCATGTCTTTGCTATAGTTGAAGACACCACTTCTAGCAGCAGATTAATGCCCTGGCTGGTTCGGCGAAAACCACATCAGGATGTTGATTGGCCTGGCTTAGAAAACAAACGAAAAGATTCAGCACCCTCGCCAGACAATGGTTAGGGTGTTTTTTCATGGGTTTTAGAGCTGAGACTTTAAGCCAGATGCTTAATCACAGACTTGATTAAGCCTTGAAGCCCTTTACTTGGTTCAACGATCTTTTTATCGATGTCCAGCTCGTTTAGGAATCTTGCGCTGGTTGCTCAACAAACTGGCCTGATAGATCTCAATGGCCCGTTGGTGAGCCGCCGGGTCATGGCGGTTGTGGAGCCAGTCCTTGATCAGCTCTAAGTTGTAACGAATGCAACGGCTATTCACTCGAACCCAGTGAACGCCCTCAATCAACAGCCCCTGCACTCGATAGCGCCTCAAGGTTGTACCGCTGAGCCTCAGCGACTGGGTAGCTTCCTGCTTGCTGACAAATTGAACCATGGGTCATCCTTCCTCGCTTATACCGTTGAGGCCAAATTTCATGGGGAGGCAGGCCAAGTTTGCTCGCCACCACCTGCTCGATGCGACGCGATCGCTGTCGAGTCAAGGCATGGGAGACTGCCGAGGTGCCAATATTCAGTTCTTTTGCGATGCTGGTTAAAGTCCAACCCTGCTTGCGTAGAGCTGCTTTAATGTCTTCTACATGCATAGAATTGTCTTAGCTCCATCAATATATCGATGAAGTTAGCAATAAATAAATTGCATGTCAAGTGCTATAATTTGCATCTGCAATTAATGTAACCCTTATGACTAATCCCTTACCCGGCGAGGCCCAGGCGGATGCCACAGAAGTTGATCAGTTTCCAGTCCGCCTAAAACAGGCCGTCGGAGACAAGAGCATAAGAGGCTTTGCCAGAGACTGCGGCTTTTCTGACACCGTGCTCCGCCAATATCTCAATGGCCAGAGCGAACCCACCCGACCGGCGCTGCTCGCTATAGCCCGCACGGCACAGGTCAGCGTCGAGTGGCTGGCAACCGGTCAGTCTGTAGCGGGGGCTAAGGATTCATCCAAAGCGTCAGCCGAAGATTATGTTTACAAGGATCCGCTGGCCTTTGAGACGGGCTGGCTCCGAGCAGAGTTCCCCAGTGCCTCTGAAAATTTGCTGCTCACCCAAGTGGTCGATGAAAGCATGGAACCGACCCTTCAGCAGGGGGATTTAGCACTGGTGGACACCAATGATCGTGACTTGGAAACCGTGAGTCACGGTATCTACCTGCTCAAACTCGATAATCGGCTGCTCATCAAACGCTTGCAGTACATAGCCGATGACATGCTGAGAGTACTCAGTGACCACCCTGCCTATGAAGCCTTCTCAATTCAGCCATCCGAGACATCCAGCAGCCTCAGCCTCATGGGGAAAGTGGTCTGGTTTGGGCACAAACTATACTGAAACTTGCGCCAGGGGCTTATATTTCTGGTAAGCGAGGGCGGCTGTTGACGTTACCTGCATAATTTCGGTAAAGCGTCTGCACATCGTGCCCTGTTAACTGAGCGACTTCCACCGGATTCATACCTTTATCCAGGGCATGAGAAATCAAGGCATGTCGGGTATTGTAAGGTCTTTGATAATCAATACCTAACTTAGTTAAAATTTTCTGCCAACCTCGTTGGGCAAAGTTTTTTGCATCGATAGGAGCGCCTTTCGGCCCCTTAAAAACCAAATCATTGGGATCACTATCAGTTTGCCTCAATCCCTGAAGCATTGTCTGCAATTTAGATGTCAGGGTGATATACCGAGACCGATTCGTTTTTGTGGCTTTCTGCTTGCCTTTGACTAAAGCCTCACCAATCCAAATGGTTGAGCAATCGTCAGAGATATGTTTCCAGCGTAGGCCCACGATCTCTCCAGTACGGCAACCACTGCCAAAGCGAAACTCCACAAAATTGACGTAGTGGCGATAATAACGGTTAGCTTTAAACGCCTCAACGATTGATTTGATTTCTGCCTCGGTGAAAGGCTTAGGCATTTGTTTTGGCGGAACCTTAATTCTTAAAGGCATATCTACCCAAGGATTAGACTCAACTAAAGCCTGCTCAATCCCCCACTCCCAGCACGCCTTCAAAAGGCCCAGGCGCTCTCGAATGACAACCTTGGATAAATCTTGAGAGTCATACCAGCTGGTGAATTTTTCGGCTTCGGCTACGCTGACTTCAGCAACCGAACGAGTCTTAAAGAATTCCTCCAAATAATTCAACAATCCACGATATTTATCCAGAGTGTCCGAAACGACTGTCTTTGATTTGTGCTGGATAAATTTGTTGAATAGGCCGGTGACAGTCAGCTGGCTGCGGTTAGGAAGCTGCAATTTATAGGCTCGAAGCGTTGGATCGAAATGCCCTGACATCATGTCGAGTTCGATTTGAGACGCCTTGGCCTCGGCCACTCTCCGATTCGTGACGGTGTCAGGGAGCCCGATAAACAGAAAATAGCGTTCCCCTTTGTAACGCCAGCCCAGACGCAACCGATCTCGGTCGCTGGTTACTGAGACGGTGCCCTTCTTCGCTCTAGCAGCATTAGCCATGGTGAAAGCCTTACTGAGAATGGATCGAATAGATCGAGGAATCTTTCGATCCAATTTCGATCCAATTTCTAACCAAAATGGCCAAAAGTGGCATAACAGCGTCTAGGCCCAGGAACTCAGCAAGGCTCTGAATCACTTTGTTGATGGGCGATACAACCCGTGACCTGTATGGATTTGAGAGAATGGAGAATAGGAGATTCGAACTCCTGACCTCTGCGGTGCGATCGCAGTATCCCTACCCATCAGAGACCTTGCTATAATGCCTTTTCAGCTTCCGCTTCAAAATCTGAGTGCCCAAGCGAGTGCCCAAGCCACTTTTTGAGTGCCCAAGTAGAAGCCTGCGATGCCTAGGAACGAAGGCAGGCAAGCCTTTCATTCGCTGAGTAAAGTTATGTAAAAGTGCCTGGTGAGGTGCCCAAAATCCCTGCTGTTAGGTGCTTTTGGTCGGTATTGGATATGCCCTTTGGCAGGTGAAATGATGGTGTAGGAGGGGCGCTGAAGCAGCAGCGGCAGTACAGTCTGGTGTTTGGCTTTCGCAGCCGAGGCATTCATACCCAGCTGCAACCAGGGCAGGCGGAACCCACGTTGAAGCGGCTGGAGGATGGGTTAAAGGGGTTTCGACCAGGCGATCGGCTACGGATTCATTGGCGATCGTTTGCCGATGACAAGGAACGCCAACAGTCCCTCGAAACCCTGATCCAGACCACCGCCACCCTGGAAAGTCAGTTTTTGTTGCTAGCGCAAAAACGTGCGACCCGCGACCTCACCACTGAGAAACAGTGCCAGCCCAAACAGCTCTATCTCTTCGCCACCTACCCCCTCGGGTCGGGGCAAGAGCAAAGTTCTGACCACGTCGAAAAGCTCTTGGCCTGGATCTTGGCCCAGTATGACACGTTTAAGGGATTAAAGGAGCAGAACCAGCAGCAGTCCTACGTACAGCTGCTGACCCAGGGCTTTACCGATGATTACCTACACTGGGAGCAGCAGCTCAATGCCCGCATGGGACTCCGCGCTACTCCTATGGGCGTGAATGACCTGTGGCGGTACCTCTGGGGACAGTTCAACAACACCTAAGCCCCAACAGTGTCGCAGTACCTCGAATTGAGTGAGACGGATGGCACCGCCAAGCTCAACGAAATCATCAACGACCCCATCCATTCCACCTCCCGCCTGATTCGGGGTGAGAACGGCCAACCCAGTCATCCCAAGGCCGACTGGCATTGGGTACAGGTGAAGGGCAAGTTCGTCGGGGCCGTAGTGCTGGAATCCAAACCCGCTGGATTCATCACTCCCGAGCATCAGCTCTACTATCTGCGGCAAGCGCTAGCTCAATTTCCTGATTGCGAATGCGTCTGTGAACTCGCCGCAGCGGATCGCATGATGACCCGCGTCACCCTGCAACGACTGACCAAGCAAAGTGTCACTGCAACCTTTCGCGCCAACCTGCTGCGCGATGTCGATGTGGCCTCCCAAATGCGGATGAAGCAGGGGGTCGAGGCCCAGGAGCGAATTTATGAGGGTGTCCTGCCGATCTGGATGAGCAGCCTGGTGCTGCTGCATCGCGATAGTCCTGAATCGCTGGCGGAAGCCTGCCAAAAGCTCACCAACGCTTTCCACCAGGGTGATTTTATCCGCGAGACCGAGATTGCCTGGCAGTTGTGGCTGAGATCGCTACCCATCGTGGGCGATCGCCTGATCGATGATGGCCGCAGGCAGATGTACCTGACCAACGAAGCTCCGGGGCTGATGCCTGTTGCTTGTCCCCGCACCATCGATAAGCGGGGCATCGAGCTGATCACCCGCGATGGTCAGATGCCGGTTTACCTGGATTTTGTCAACCAGCACCGGGGGATGCTGGTGTTTGGGGAAACCCGTAGTGGTAAGTCGGTGCTGGCGGCGGAGATCTTCGTGTGGGCGTTGGCGTAGCCTGTCTGAAGGACAATCGCCAATGGCATGAACGTCATCTCCCTCGACTATCCCAAACCCGACGGCACCACCACTTACACCGACCTGGTCAAGTTCTTCGGTGACCAGGGAGCCTATTTCGACATCGGCTCTGAAAGCAACAACCTGTTTCAGATTCCTGACCTGAATGAGTTGCCGAAGGGGAAACAGCCTAAGTACTTTCTTCTTCAGGAGGATCGATAAGAGCTACTAGCAAAGTATAGAGAATCAGTACAAGAGACCCATACACAGGTTGATAAAAGTCAAGATTGGCAAACGGGCCGCCTAATGCGAATACCCAAATTGCAAACGCGACAGTCGAAATGGAAATTTGCGTAATTGCTGGTTTTTTTCTGGGTACAGAGGTTTGTTTCCACATCCAAACGGCTGTAATGACAAGCCCCAAAATGAAGGCAATCCACAGGATTGACTCGACAGGAATATCTGTTCGGCCTCCGACAAGACCTGAAACGGCGACCCATGCGCTTACGATGTCGGCAGGGATATATTTAACGACTTTGTCAAAATAAGTATCGACTTGGGCTGAAGTAGCAGCTTGATATTGGGTAGTAACAATGCGGCGGCTCATGATTTAAAGACTAGATGACAGCCTAGAAAATAACATAAAGGATGGCTAAAAGAGGCCTGGCTTCTAGTTCTAAGCTAAATACCGCTCTATAGCTTCATAAATGAAATTAAACGGGATGCCTTCTCGTATGCTTCCCCCAAAGTTTCGTGAACGCTCCGCATGGTGTATCGCCACAACTCGCCAGTTTGCATCGAAACAAGGAGACCCGCTCGATCCGCCCTTAGCCAGAGTCCAGTACTGAAGCCGTTTACGCTGTGGGTTATTTTTTACAACGCCATTGGTAGTAAGCGCCAACTGCATAGGGCCACCTTCTGGATGTTGCAAAATGTTCAATTCCATACGTTCAAGCAGAGGGTTCCTAAGATCCCAAGTGACAGGTTGAACGTCTTTTGCATCAAAAATGCTTTCCTCAACACGTAATAAAACAAAGTCTAAGTCGTTGATTGCACTCTGGGCAACGATTGGTTCTGTGCTATCTAGCCGAAAGACCTGGCCTTGTTCTGGATCTCCTTGACTAGAGGAAAAGCAGCCAAAACGCAAAAGGGCGTCGGCAGCATAGTTATTGATATCAGCTTCAGGAAATGGTTTAAGAACGTGATAATTCGTTAGAAGCAAGTCATCTGAAATCAGAAATCCGGTGCCAGTAAGGTTGACGCCAGGAAATTCAACGCGGCAAACTGATCTAGCCTGTTGAATGGCTCGCATAAGTGTGCCAACATCTAGAAACTCTCGCTCTGGTTTGATGTAGCCCTGAAGTTCTAGAGTATTTTCAGGCCCTTCCCAATCAATATCTGGGCCTATAGAAAATTCTTCATCAGTGAGTAGCGTAGATGGGATAGGAACTTGGTACTGGGCAATTAAGTTTTGCAGATCAGAATTGACTTTATAAAGCCGGTAACGAACGATAATGGCTACGATCGCAGCCTGATCTTCAAAACCAACTAAATCGAGCAGTTCACGAAGCAAACTACCCAAAACTGTGACTCGCTTATTCTTTGGATTTGTTTTTTGCCCCTTGGCATACTTGACTAGATTATTAGCATCAACCTTCAAATCTCCTGTCCAGGTACCTTTTAAGCTTGCTCCTTCATCAGGAAAATCTGCTTTACTTACCAAAAAATTAAAAGTTTGACGAGGATCAACTGGTTTACTGTTTACTTGCCTGACAATGATATCTTCGATTAAGTCAGTATCTCCTTTGGTAAGAGCGGCATTTTCTGTTGAAGTTATAGAAGTTATAATTGAAGTGCTTGAGGGAGCAGCAAATTGAGGTAAGGCGCTAGGTAATACATCACTGCCGCTAATAGATGAGGAAGATTCAGTATTTTGCAGTATCTCAGAGTTTGCCGCTGAAACGCCTCCTAAAAGAGAAGACAGTGATTGAATAGCCTCATTTCCTGGTCTTGTCTCAATCACTGCCTCTAATAGCTCTCTTATTTTGCCAGTACGGCTAGCATAACTAATTAAATCTGTAACTACTGTAGAGAAGTCAGATCCTGTAGCAATATCTTCTAAATCTACATCCAAGTCAAAGAGAGCTAGGCGTTTTAGCTCGCCCTTATTAAAAGAACCTTTTATAGCTTCAAATAATTGCTTTTGCTGGGAGCCGTTAAGTTTCATATTTGCTGACTCAAATTAATTATCAAGACTGAGGCGAAATCACTTCATCTCTCAGCGTTGCAAAATTCTATTAGTAACATCTTCTATGGAACTCAAGCCACAACCCATGGGGCTTGCTGCCCACTCAAGTAAAGCTGCGACTCGCTGAGCCTGGGGAGATACTGAACCTGGCACAGTCCCTGGCGTAGGGTTAATTGAAAATAATACTCGTTCGAATTGAGGGCCTGGAATGGAAGACAAAATCTCGAAGATTCTATCTCGTTTTTCGAGATCAGTAGCTGCACCTTCCTCATTAGTTGAGGTAATTAGCTCTAGAAAACCTACATCTTGGGCAAACTTATTTAGCAGATGATTTTTAGAATTTTCAGCCAAAGCACCTTGCAGAAGATCCTTGGTTCTATTCGTTCTTTCGGCCCATTGAATTAAATTAAAAATAGTATCAGCAGTAGATGATCCACCGGCTATGAGGCTTAAGTTTTCATTGAGTTCAAAACTCACCATGCGAGTAAGGCTGTTTAAGTCAAAAGCATCCAAGAGTGCTTTGTAAAATTGCCTTCGTTGGGAACCTTCTAACTTCATAAGTATATTCCTGACAAGGTTAGTTTCTCAGACTAATTTGACAAAGGTATTGAATCATCTTCACTAAGATTGAATGACAATCCTAACTCAGAAGTAAAGGCAATGAACAAACTATACACACTTTTCTTATGCAGAATAGGTTTGATAAACTCTATTTTAGACATTTGCCATCAATTCTCACGTTTACCGCGTGAATCCGTCAAGTGCTCTTTCTATCGCGTCAAGGCCACGACCTGAAGGACTCTCTGCCCAAGCTAAAAGAGCTTCTGCCCGACTTGATTGATCAGAAGAAAAGGTGGACTCGCTTCCTTCTAAAGGACCTTCGTTAAACCAGATTGTCTCAAACGCTGCTTCTGGTAAGTTGGATAGTATATCGAGAAGTTGTCGGCGATGAAAATTTAGAGATGCAGGGATATCAGGAGGTATATTAAAAGAGTGAGGGTTCACAATCTGATCTATCAAATTTTCTATATTTTCAAGCCCACAGCCATTTGGGCTTTCTGCCCATTCCAAAAGAGCAACAACCCGACTTGCCAGAGAAGAATGGTGTGTAGGTATCATTCCAGGAGGAGGAGAAACTGAAAACAGAATCTGTTCGAATTGTGGTTGAGGAAAACCGATCAAACTATCAAATAAGTCTATACGCTTTGCTTTAGAAGCATGCTCATACCCTGTTTCTTCTTTCTGAGGAAACTCGAATTTGCTACTATTCCTAACAGTACTGAGTAATTTCTCTATTTCTTCTAGTCCGCAACCTGTCGAACTTTTCGCCCATTTTAAAAGTGAAATTGCCCGTTCAGGAAGTGGGGAAGAATCTGAATAGAGAACACTCTTTGGAGGATTGGCTCCAAGTATAATTTCTTCAAATTCTTTTTTCGTTAAATTAGATAATTTATTCAAGAGTGACCTATATTTGAGGCGGGAAAGGCTTCTATCCTGTTGACTTCCTTCTTCTGTAGAAGGAACCTCATTATTGACATCATTAAGTATTCTTTCTATCTCCTCAAGCCCACAACCTGATGGCTTATCTGCCCACTCTAAAAGTGCAATAGCTCTGTCACTCAGTGATGTAGTGGATCCGGGAAGATACCCATATGAAATATTTGATAAAAATACTAGGTCTTGAAATTTAGCTTGAGAGAGCGCTAAAGTGCTCTTTAATAATTTTAATCGCTCAAGGATTATTTTGGTTCGAAGTGTCGAAGGAATTGAATCATGGAAGTCAAGCGATGAGTCTGTTGCTATATTGAAGGCTGAAGGAACTGCTTCTAATACCAGTGTCACAGTATCTAACCCGCATCCAACTGGATTTTCTGCCCAATCCAATAAAGCAGCGGCTTTTTTCTCCAATGGGGCAGGATCCTCAGGAATTATTCCTGCAGGTATGGCAAGAAGAAATACAATCTGTCCAAAAACTGGATATATTAATGCGCATAAATCTTCAAACAAAGCATCCCACTTCTGGTTATTCTTCTTCGGTTTTAGTTGTTGAGGCTTTGAAGAAGCTATGGCTCTAATATCTATAGAATTTTGCCTTGGATCAATTCTTTCAAGTTCTCGAACTAAAACCTCTATTCCACAACCTAAAGAGCTCTCGACCCAACCCATAATTTCAAAAACTATCGTAGTAGGAGCTGCGCTAAGAGGAGGAATGATTGATTGAGGGACTCGGATAGACTTGACAAGTTCCTCTAAGTTTTCATGATTCAAGAAGTGAACCCAATTCGAAATAAAAAATCTTTGGGCTATAGAAGGATATTCTGCTAAATCACTTAGATCGAAATCATTTGAGATGAGATGATTTAAAACTTTCTCTGCCAAATCTAAGCTATATTCTTCAGATGTTAAACTCCAATTTAGGAGAGCGGATACTCTATCTAGTGGTCGAACTCTAAAGCTTGGAATCTTTGCATATGGAGGATGTAGAGTAAGAATTAGGATGTTGAGGTGAGATTCTGGCAAAGATGAAGCTGTTTGCACAAGCTCATCATATTTCACTCTTAGAGAACTAGAAGAGTATTCATCTGAATGAAAATTTTGATTCTGTATGATTTCAGTCCGCCTTTGTACTTCTTGTCGCATTACGACATACCACTCACGCTCTAACTCTTCTCCCTCACTATCTTGCGTCTCTGCAGTTTCTAACCATTCCAAAGCCTTGTTAGGGGCCAAAAAATTTAGAGCTGTCAATTGTTGTGCTCGTTCTAATCCTTCTCGATTTTCCCAATCTAAGTGGTTAGTAGTATATTGCCATAGCAAAGAAGCTATTTCCTGAATTCGCTTAGTATACTTGTAGGTTAAAACAAGTTTCTCTAGCAAAATGTCCCGAACGGTAGGTTCTATTTCATACAGCCCGTCATCCACTTGATTACATATAGACGAAACCAAAAAATCAAACTCCATCCAGTAAGGAAGGGGCTTCCAGTTCTCTTCAGATTCATCTGGAGGATCTAGAAAAAAATTAATTCGAATTAGATGCAACAGGTCAGGAGTCAATGCTACCGGTAACGCCGCATGATAAGCAAAGAGTAGAGCGCTCTCTCCGTAAACATTGAGCTTACTCTCGTACTCAGCCAGCAAAAGTTCTGCTCGTTCTTGCTGCTGTATTGTACTCATAATGGTCTCTCCACAGAGTATTGCTGCCCTCGAAGAACGTTAACAGCCTGATCTAGACCACGACGATCTAAAGGAAACATGGGGATATGTCGCGCTAGCGCCGTAGCTGTGTTTTTAGATCTGCCCTTCACACTAGAGTTACTGATCCAATGGTCTTTGGGTAAAGGATTAAGCCATACATACCTCGTAGTGTAAGCCCTAAGAGCCTTAAAAAATGCAACGGTATCTAACAATCGCTCAACACTATATTGCTTTCGGGCGGCTCCTGCATCGCTGATAATAACAACACAGGCATCGCTAGCATGGTTTTGGAGAACTGTTTCGAGGGTTACGATGGTATGTAAGTCTCGATCCTGGTACAGGTCTCCTTCTATTAGGGGCTCGATTTTTGAAAGAATAGGGTCAAGTGGAGGAAAGAGTATATCTTCTAACTCATCAGAGTCCAGTACTGAATCATCCGCTCCCTCAGCAGGTGAATTCTGAAAATAATAGATCGGTAGCTCCTCAAAACGTCCGGCCTCTTGCATAGCCAGACAGACTTCGTCACAGAAACCATGGAATGGGGTCATTGACCCTTTTCTATCGATAAGTAGTAAGACTTTAGCAACATTGCGCATCCGTGGTCGCATGACTAAAGAGGTAGCTACCCCCGCTCGGCAACGCTGTTCGATAGTGCCATCAATGTCTAACTCAATAGGGGGGCCAGTACGTACAGGTCGTCTTAATCGCCGCCATGCCTGGGCCACTTCGCGATAGCTCACAGGATACTGTGGCTCAAAAACAAACGGGCGATCTGGAACCTTAATGTCTACCAAAGAAATGGATGGAAGCCCCCTTTGGGACTGAACTTTAGCATGTTGCGACTCATCTACTGTGAGATCGTCTGGGGCAGTAGTTAAAGAATTCTCTAATTCGCCAGGAGCCAAAGACTGCGAAGCCTTTAGTAAGTTTCCGAGCAATAAAATGCCCGCCCAACAGTCGTAGGCTCGGATTAGCAGCCAAACCATTGGCAGTTTGCTAAGCTGTGATTTTGCAGAAGGAGTCAACAAGCCATCATGGCTTAAAGTATCTTCTTCCAACTCCTCAAGGTGTATTTGCCAGGTTTCTTCAACCGGAAATTCTTTTTCAAACAAGGCAAATAGCGTTGCTTGCTCTCTTAACGATTTAGCCCACAGCCTGGCACAGAGTTCTTTCAAAGCCTGCGGAGAAGACCAGCCAAACCCAGCACTCAAAGCTAGCAGTAAAGCTTCATAATCCTGTGGGCCGACGACAAATCCTCGACGGCGCAACTGCAAGAATAAGTTCCAGAGAAAATCTGGTAAGGGAGGAGATTGGCTCACGCTTTGCTCAGGGACTCAGTAATACGCTTATGGTCTTCAACAATACGTTTACGATCATTTTCATCCTTAATTAGAGCGCCCAATTTTGGCAACTCATCTAATTTTTCAACTGGTATGTTGACAGCATCTAAGTAGCCGACCCAGTCTAGTAATTCACTGAGTCCCGGTCGTTTGGTCAAATCAAGTTCTCGAATTTTAGAGATTATCTGAATAGCCCGCTTGCTTAACTCCTGATTGCGAATGTTCTGCGTAGATAGAATGTTTTGCAAAGTTTCTTGAGACTTTGGAAATTCAATATAGTGAAAAATACATCGTCGTAGGAAAGCTGTGGGAAGCGTTTTCTCTTCGTTGTGGGTTACAAAAATAATTGGTCTGAGCTCTGGATTTTCACCAACCGCAAACTTCATTTCTGGAGCTTCGGTAACACGAAATTCTAATCGATCGAGCTCCCAAAGCAAATCATTTGGAAAATCAAGATCGGCTTTGTCAATCTCGTCAATGAGCACAACTGAGCGTCGCCCTAATTCTGCCCTTGCAATAGCTTTACCTAATGGTCCCAACTTAATATATTTCTTAATATTCCCGACATCGTCTCTTTCTTCCGGAGGAAGTTGAGCATCGTATAGCCGCTTGACTGCATCATAGGTGTAGAGCAGATCTTGTGCTCGGCTAGTAGACTTAATATAGCTTTCTTGCAATGGTAAGCCTAAAGTATAGGCAACAGCGTAGGCCAACCGAGTTTTTCCACATCCCGGTTCTCCCTGCAATAGCAGTGGCCGCCCCAAAGCCACAGCCAAATCAACAGCTTCTATGAGCTTCTTATCTGGCAGATAAAACTCTTTCCTAACTTTTATTGTTTTAAGATCTATGCCCTTGTCTAATTCACTCTCTGGATCTTCTATATCTCTACTATCTGGCAAATTACTATAATTTTTTAGTTGAGCGGACAAATTAACCGAGGTATCTACACTTCGCCTAGTCATACACCCACCTCATCACTAATTCTTTCTAAAAATTCTTCTGGTTCAAATGCATTTTCATCTAACAACCATTTGACCGTTTTTTCTAAAAACTGGTATACAAAATCAATTCTCAAAATCTTGTTTTCTGGGCACAGACATCGCTCTTCTATGCAATTCAACCAATCATTCTCCCAAAAATAGGAACCCCATTTAGATTGACCTGCTACGGGGCTAATCCAAGTCCAAATGAGATCAGCAGTAAATTCTGGGACAGGCAATTGTACAGCTCTGTCAGGGAATACAGGTTTTTCTGATCCATACATGAGAATAACTAACCGGCTCTTGAAGTCAAAACCATTGAATTCTTGTTCTAATAAATCTAAAAAATTATTAGTATAGCTATTATCTTCTAAGGCTTTACTTATGCCTAAACTGTGAATACAATCTCTTTCTTTCTCTAAAGCATCCTTGTATTTCCTGTAGATATCTTTTGCCAAACCGTTAATGGAATTGATTTTAGGGTCAAGAGCTTGAACATCTGCTTTGATGCGCTGTTTTCCTAAAGGTTTGTTAGAGATGAGTTGTTTCTTCAGTCTTTCAAGAAATTTGACTCGAAGAATATTGCTTTCAGAAGATATATATATGCAAACCAAGCCGGTTTTGTAATCATTCTCCAAAATCTTTTTTGCGCAGTTGGTCAGAGTTATTAAATCAAAGTCCCGGATCTCCAACTTAACTCTTTTTTCAGGATTAGAGGAATTAGAGTTATTAGTTGCGTCAGCTTTTTCTTTAGGGTTTTGAGGAAATGATTTGAAGTATTTTTCATGAAATGACTTGAGTTTTTCATTGGTAGGATTTATTTCATAAGCACTTTTGACAAGTAAGTCTATAAAGTCTTGGCTACGTCGCTCACAGTAGGCAATTAAGTGTATGAGCTTATCTTTGAAGATTCCGTCGCTAGGTAAGTCATTAATTGAGATTCCTAAATCCAAATATAAAAGCTGAGGTAAATCTGTCTCAGCAAGTGCCGATTGAAGCGCTTCGAAAAGTTCCCTACGTTGGTCAAGTTCGAGAGTCATGTGTTAGCAGACAAGTCCTGATGCTTTAACAAACTCTTCCAATTAATAGCAAATCCTCGTGAAAAAGGCCACTTTGCCTTATAAATCCATAAGCCTACCCCGAATATCCGCCTAGAAACAGATGTTCGGGGTAGAAATGACAACTCAGTCGTTAACTCAACTGCCGATCCCGCCTCAGGGTGGCAGCAACGTCGTCCGGAGTTGGGTCAACTCTGGGGATGGTATGGGGCAGCAGTGGCACTGGGGAGACCAGAGGGGTATTTGAGCCGGATAACCGAGGTAGCGAGGGAAGTAGTCGTGAGAGGGCGTTTGAAAAGGTTTAGGGGAGTAGCAAATTAGGCCAAGCGCCTGAGCATGATGCGAATCATGGCAATTTGAAGCATGGCTTCAGCGTTTTCAGACAGCTGCTCATCTCGACTTTATCCATTTGGTCCGAAAAGGAAAGCAGCAAGCAGAATTCAGATGAGGGTCTGAGGAGCTTGCTGCAATGGAATTTATGTCGATGATGATAGCGTTTGCGCCGCTGTTTTCCCAGCGGGTGTGGCCTCAGGCTCTGACCCTGGTGATGGGAGCCCTGTTAGCCCCTGGTAAACGGACAGTAAGCCAGATTTTGCGGGTGATGGGGCTAGCCAATGAACCTCAATTTCAGCGTTATCACCGAGTGCTGAATCGGGCTATTTGGTCGTCTCGGCAAGCGAGTCGAATCTTGTTGAGTCTTTTGGTTACAACCTTTGCCGCTGACGGTGTCATCGTGATGGGGCTCGATGATACCATCGAACGACGGTGGGGAAAGCGGATTGCAGCGCGGGGCATCTACCGTGACCCAGTGCGTTCGAGCCAAGAGCATTTCGTCAAGACCAGTGGGTTGCGCTGGCTCAGTCTGATGCTGTTGGTGCCGATTCCCTGGGCACAGCGAGTCTGGGCCTTGCCCTTTTTGACTGTACTGGCCCCGTCAGAGCGCTACAACCAAATGCAAGGGCGACAGCACAAAGCGTTAACTGATTGGGCTAGGCAGATACTGGTTCAAGTCCGGCGCTGGCTGGGAGATCGCTCCATGGTGGTGGTGGCCGATAGCAGCTTCGCCGCTCTAGACTTTTTGTGGTCGGTAAGCCATCTGCCTAATCCAGTTCACATCGTCACTCGACTGCGCTTAGATGCTGCCCTTTATGAACCCGCTCCACCTCGCGACTCCCACACCATGGGCCGACCTCGCAAAGTCGGGCAACGCTTAGCCACCCTAAAAACCCGGTTGGAGGATCCTACCACCTGTTGGCAGTCCCTCATTCTGGAGGGCTGGTATGGTCATCAAACCTACACCTTAGAGTGGGTCTCCCAAACGGCAGTGTGGTATCACACTGGACTTCCCCCTGTCCCTATTCGTTGGGTCTTGGTGCGTGATCCGCTGGGCCAGTTGGAGCCTCAGGCTTTTCTCTGTACTAATCTGGAGGCAACCCCCGCTCACATCTTGCAGTGGTTTCGGCAACGTTGGCAAGTCGAAGTCACCTTCCAGGAGGTTCGGGCTCATTTAGGGGGCGAAACCCAACGACAGTGGGCAGATTTAGCGATCCTACGCACCACACCTGCCCTACTCGCACTCTTCTCCCTCGTCGTACTCCTCTCCCAGCAGCTGCACTCCCAATTTACCTTCCCCCTAGTTCAAACTGCCTGGTACACGAGGCAACGCCCAACCTTTGCCGATGCCTTGGCCTTTGTCCGACGCTATCTATGGGCTTCCCGACTTTTTCAGACATCACGGGATGACCCTGAGTACGTTAAAGTCCCTCGCCCTATCTTCGACACCTGGACCGAGTTACTCTGCCATGCCGCCTGATTGGATAAAGTCGAGCTCATAATCCTGAACGAGGCGACGCGACCACCGCCACCAGCCAAAGGTACGCTCAACCACCCAGCGTTTTTTTAGCAAAACGAATCCCTTTGATTCCTGAGGTCTCAAGACGACATGGACAATCCAACCCAACGCATCCATCGCCCATTGCAGAAAGTTGGGACCGCTGTAGCCGCCGTCGACCCAGACTAGATAGATCCGTGCCACGGTTTCACCGAGCTGATGAAGCTTTTGCAACGCCTGTTGCCCGCCTGCTCGTTCGGGCACACTGGCGGCAGTGACCACAACCGCCATCATCAAGCCCAAAGTATCCACCACCAGATCCGATTTCGTCCCTTGGTCGCTTTAGCCATGTCGTACTCTACTGAGCGATGCACCATCGGGGCCGTCGGGACACTTTGACTGTCGAGGATCACTTCTGATGGGCTTTCCGAGCGGTCGTTAGCAGCACGGCTCCACCCTCGCAGGCGGCTGTGGAGAGCATCCCAGGTGCCATCTTTGATCCAGTTGCGATAGTAGGTGTACACCGTTTGCCACGCCGGAAAGTCACCTGGCAAGTCCCGCCAACTACACCCCTGAGCCACCAGATAGAAAATGGCATTGAGCACAGCCCACAGACAAACGCTTCGCGGCCGTCCTCCGGGTTTTGCCACGGGCAGTAGCGGCTCAATCAACTCAAACTGGGCAAGGGTCAAATTGCTGGTGTAGGCTTTACTCATCGCTCTCACGGGGCTGTAGTCTTAGTAATCTCAGCCTAGACCGTGTGAGCTTTTTTACTGCCCAGTCAATTTTTCAAACGCCCTCTTAGAAATTAAGACGAGTCCCACCAGTCTTGACGACGATTTCGCTCTAGCAGTGGGGACAATGCGTAGGCAAAAGGCCCTCTTCACCTATATTCTAGCTATCATCTTTTAACAGGCCAGTACCTTCTAGTTCAGCAAACTGCGATCGCCCCTGTGCTTGAAACTGATTCCGCGTCGATGGCAAGGGGCGGCGGTTGCTGGACTTTTAGTACAGCTAAGTTTACAGTGGTGTCAAAATCTATAGCCATCATAAACCTCGGAGGAATATATTGAGATGGCAATCTCTTAGCATCTTACAGACTTGTGTTTCTGACACTTAACTTGCGCATTTTACTTACAGCATTTAATAATGCTTAAAGGCCAAACCACAAGTGCTCGCGACCATGGCTTCCCCTCCTTCCCCTCTCCTTCTACTCCTTGATGATGAACTATGTTGGCTGAATCGACATCAGCAATATTTTCAGAAACAGGGCTTTATCTGTATCCCAACATTATTTTCAGAACATGCGATTCATCTGGGCATTAATCTTGAATCTATTAAATATCTAGTAATTGACCATGTTCTGCATGATTTAACTCAACCTGAAGATGAAAGGGAAAATCAACGTTGGCAGGGAAGAGATGTTATTAGAGAGGTTTACAGGTATCGAAACGATGTGAAATTTATAATTGTTACCCAGGTAATTGGACCCATAAACAGGGACAAGGAAGTGGAGAAATGGATGAGGGATTTAGAAGACTACGGGTTATTAGACATTTTTCACAAAGATCAAATTAATTCTAGCCCAGATCGTACTTATAAAAAGATTGGGTTTTGGTTTAAAAACTCACAAAAAAAACCAAAAGATGATTCAGCAGGAGAATCAAATTTTCAAGATATTTCTCTGCAAGATAAACACTTAATCGAAGAAATTTTGTCTAATCAAGCATTCTTCCAGGGGGGATCTTACTCGTATTTCACGTTTCTTTTGCAAAAGGCAGGATTACCTGAGCAATGGATTCAGGAAAGTCAGGGGCTGTGGACCAGATATCTTAATCAAGATGCTGTGAAACTAGTCCATTGGGCTATTCGTCAAGGTAGGAATCCAAAGAAACTGAAATACACTACTTTAGGCTGCATCTTAGAGGTTGTACTGGATTCAATTGGCGAAGAAGATCGTGTAAAGATAAAACGAATTATTGATGAGTACCAATTAGTTCCTAGAGAAAATCAATTATGAGACTTGAAGACATGGAACATGAAGATAGGAGGCTAGTAGCAGGGATTTTAGCTGAGCAAGCTGGTGATCAAAATAATCCTCAGCGATTTTTAACTGACCTCTTGAGCCAGGCTGGTATTCCTCAACTGTGGATTCGTGATAGGCAAGGTCAATGGAGTGGGAATACCAATGCAGATGCCTTTTCACTCGTGCAATGGGCAATTAAGCAAGGAACAAACCCAGAAAGACGGGAATATACGACCTTAGGTTGCATTCTTAAGGAAATGCTAGGCATGGTTGGTGAGGAAAAAGCTCAAGCTCTTGCAATTAGAATTGTTTACTATAGATTGTACCGAGACGAGCAGTTATTGAGCGAATTAGCACAGTACTATAGAATCCCTCAGCCAATATTAGCAATTGATACAACAGCTAGCGATAAAGGTCCTGATTTTGTTTGGTACGGTCCACAAGATGAAGTCGAACTACAAAGCTTCTTGCAATCAGAACCATCAGGGTTTGTAGACATGGGTCTTATGATTCGCGCTACCGAGCATAGAAACTCCATCTGCCGCATTGAAATCCCTACGCCGTCTGGTCTGTGCTATGGAACGGGTTTTCTCGTTAGACCCAGTCTAGTACTTACCAGTTATCACGTCATTGCAGATTCCGATTCAAATGACGTTCATGCTAATGCCCAAAAAGCAACATTATGTTTTGACTATATCACTGGGAGTAAAGGACAGGAGTTTAAATTGGATGCAGAACAACCCGTCTTAGAAAAAAGCCCTATTGATTTGTTGGACTATGCTCTTCTTAAAGTTGAGGACAGGATAAAAGATTTTGATCAGGCTACTACCGTTCCCTATGAACTATCGCCTCCAGTTAAGAAAACAGGGCTTCATATTCTACAGCATCCAGAAGGGAAAGTTTTGCAGTTAGGATTCAGCGAAAACGGCATCACAGGCGTATATCAGGACAAACACCGAATTCAATATGTGACTAGAACACTGGGTGGATCAAGTGGATCCCCCTGCTTCAATGACGATTGGAAAGTTGTGGCTTTGCATCGTGCCCAACGTAACAAGGGGTTTGGTTCTATTAGAGAGGGAATACTATTTAGCGCTATTTACGACGAAATTAGAAACCACTTAAATTAACGTTGTAGAAATAATTCATTTATACTATTGCAAAAGAAGGAGCAGATATGGGTCGTCGAGTTATTACTAAGCAACTTCAGAGCGTTGGTTCTGGAGATGCCGACACTTACTTTAGTAAATTGGTCAAGTATATTCCCTCTGATGTGGTCGGAGTTTGGGTTGCAGCTACTGGTGTAATTCGGAGTGATGCTAACGCGCCTACTAATCTTCTGCTTTGGCTGGCTTTTGGTTTAGGAATTATCCTAACTGTTGTTTGGACACTTAGCAAACCCAAGTTCCCATGAAGCGTCCTGCAATTACTCAAACTGCTATCTCAACAGGAGCTTTTATCGTATGGGTCTTTGCATTAGGAGAACCTTTTTCGTCTCTCTCGTTTTATCGTCCATTGTATGGTTCACTACTACTTATCTTTTGTACAGCATTTGTTGCCTTGCTCGATCCTTTTGCAGAATAATGGCAGCAATCCTTACTCTGGAACACTAAATGTACAACTAATTGCTATGGAGTGCGAGAGGTGTACTTTTCCATCTTCTTTCGTCTTCTGTTTTTTATTCTTGCTTATCCTGGTTAAAGTCCTCCAACAATTAGCCCTAGATGTTGAGTCTTAACTGCACGAATTGGCGCTTTGACACCATCAATGTCAATATCTTTATGCTGGACATTGTCCATGAAGAGGTGGCTTTTCCCATCCTGTAGACGATGCTAGCTAAGCGCGGCAACAGCAACAGTGACGAGCGGATGGATCTAACTGAGCGCGTCGAGCGACTCTATTTCCGATGCCCAGATTCATTGTCTGACAAGCGACCAAGCGTTTGTGGGCCGGGAGTGGTGTAACTTTTTATTGCCCAACGCCATGCCTTTCCGCCTCAGGCACTGGTCAGTTAAAGGACGATAGCTAGAATACAGGCGTAGAGAGTCATTTGCCCATGCGTTACCCGCACTGTCAGAGCTAATCTGCTGTCAAGAATGAGACTTGTCGTCTATAAGATAATCGGATTGTGCAGTACTATCGGTGCTTGCACTCATCACTTTAACGAACGTACAGAAACCTTATGGCCCGGCTTCAGACACCGTTTAACACCATTGAATACGCCCTCAATAGCCGCACCGAAGGGATGGGTATTCGAGCCACCGGACGGGTATACAGCAAGTACCATTGATCTTGCGCTTAGCCCGCCAGAGCGAGCTTAGGTCTCCCCCTGTGCCTGAGGGCAGTAAGATTACGCTGGAAGGGGATGAGCTGCGAGAACCTTCCCCCTCAATGTGAGTTATCGATGGACGTTGACCTTTTTGGAGCGAGAGAGCCGCTGCTGGGTAACCGCACAGGCGGGGTTGAAAAAAGATGAAACCTTGCTTAGCCAAGGGACTGAGTCCACGTGGCAGTGGGCGCAAGGAGCTACAGCTACCTCTATCCATTGTTGAACGGCTCTATGGGAAAGCCTTATGGCCTCTAGCCAGTGAGTATTTGCCGGAGCGAGGACTGGCGATGAGCTATCCGTTTCGTAAAGTGTGGCGGGAAGGACCCGAAGTGGCGATCAAGATTACAGGCTCTCAAGGCCAAAGACGGGTCGCTGGCTTAAGGTAGAGCATCCCTCCACCGCGATTAGTCCGACCGCTGAGGTGCATGCGCTTCATAATGTAGGCGTCAGACTTCCCAAAGGGTGGCCCAAAACGCTGTGATAAGGCGACGGTGTAGTGCGCACTGGAGACACCAAAACCTTTATGCCAAGACGACTGCCGGGTTACAGCGGAGTTTGGCAGTTCAACTCCTGATCCATAACTGGGTGCGCCCTCACTAGGGATTAGGCGCGAAGACCACTCCAGCGATGGCGATAGGTTCCACGGCTCGCCCCATTACGATGGCTGAATGCTCAATTCCAGAGGCTTTGAAGCTCTCCTACCTTAACGAACCAGTGCCGAGCACCATTAACTTCAGTTACAAGCCTCCTATGTGATCTAATGCTTAGATGGAATACCAGGACTTGTAAATCGTCCGTAAGGTAGAGATTGTTTTTAGTGAAGATAGTGATTAGTACAAACGATCATCTTCTTTAAGAACAATTACTTGAGCAAATGTACTATCTACTATCTTCATAATCCCCATTTAACCTCAATAAAGACTTCGTGTAGATGCGACAATCCTACACAAACTTAGTCTTGTAACTCAGTTACAAGATCTTGAGGCTTCTCTAAGCTAACCTAACCCTTGCTAGGTCAAGCTTCTAGCCACTGCTCCTTAGTACAAAGCTTCTTCAGATTTCTAGAAACTCCCAATATGTACACACGATTGCTAGAGACGACCTGTGTCTCCGCTTAACTATCTAGGAGCACTCTAACGGTTGCTCCTCTTAGTCATGCAGTTGTGTCACCTACTGAATCTAATAAGGGAGTGAGTTTAACTATGCCTATTTCAGGTTGTAAGGGAGGGGTATACCGAGCAGCATCTGATAAGAAGGGATTTAATATCGATGTTGTTAGACAGTGGCACCAAACTGGACATCATTTAACTACAGGCTCTGCTCTCTATAAAGAGCTAGTAGCAAGGGCGAAACCTTTGCAGTTAGAAATTGGTATTGGCAATACCTGTGGTTTAGAGTGCCAACACTGCTTTTTAGGTTACAGCAGCGGAGAAATGATTCAGGAATTGATTCCGCTTCCACGGTTGATGGAAACAACTACCACTATGGTAGAGGCTTTAGGTACCCGTATGGTTTGTGTTTCCGATCGCGATGCGCTCACTCCCAAACGGTCAATTCCTTACTTTAAGCATTTAGCTCAACTTCGGCAACAATATCCCAACCTAAAATTTGGTGGTATCACTAATGGATTAACTATTCATCAATATATTGACGATCTAAAACGAATCAAATTAGACTACTTAGATATTTCTGTTGATGGTTCACGTCATGAGCATGAGCTCTTTCGAGGTATAGGGAAGTTTGATTTGGTTTTAGATAACTTGCGGCTTGCTTTGCAGCATCAAATAGCAGAGCGAATCATGGTTGCGGCTACATTGACCCGTCTAAATGAAGACTCAGTGATCCGATTGATTACTCATTTTATGCAGGAAGAGGGCGTTCGGTGGTTTGATGTTAGTCCTCTTATGGCAATAAAAATGCAGGAATACCAATTGCATGAAAATGATTTAGTGGTGTTTTTAGACAGCCTTACTAAGATTCTTGCACCTATCCAACCTGCTCAAGCTGTGACTATTTTTGTAGAAATTCCTACCTATGCAGCATCCCTCCTGCCATCTTTGGTGGATAGGGGATGGTTAATACCAGAGCAACTTCACCAGGATCGCTATGGACATTTGTACCAGGATATTCCCATAAATGACATGATCACTTTGACTCTTAGACCAGAGTTGATTTCAGAATATTGGCGACACACCCTACGAATTACTGCTGATGGTTACGTAATCGGTGGTTGTGAGTCTCTTGTGCAGAAGAATTATGAGCAGTCAGCGATCGGTAATATCCAATCAGAATCTATTGCTTCCATTTATGAAAGAGGTATCTATCCCAACTCTCCCTTTCATCAGGCGGTGCTGTCTTATGATCGCTCCTCCTGTCATGACAAACCATGCTTTACACACTGCTTAGGAGGTGACTCCCTTCTAGCAAAAGCGGTCTATAGCGACTACACCCAAAAAGATCCTAACTGCATTTGGAATGAGTACGAATATAGTTTTGCAAAAGCAGGAACTTTACCGATTCATAGTAACGTTTGAGGTTAATTAAATTGCCGAAACTTACCCCTCAACGATCTTAACCGTACGCAAAGTAAGTTTAGACAAATTATTTTGCCTGTTGACAAGCTGTTGAGCCTTAGTGGTGCAGAAAACTTTTTTTGAGTCTCATGATGGACAGTCCAGGCGGTCAAAATAGCGGCTGAAACCCATTACCTTTGTTCAATCCCTTGAGAAATCCCAAATCTGCTGTCTCGGCGAGAATTCTTTATTTGTAGGGGTTTCAGGAATTTTTTGCATCACCAAGGCTGTTGAGCATCTAATTGTATAGTGGGCTCTGCTAAGCTCTTGCCGTAAGGCTTTTAGAGCAATTGTACTAACGCAGTTTGAATGGCTAACAGCTTAGCTTTGGATATGGCTTTACATTTCTCAAACGAAGAAACCCATAGCAGGGTGTCAGCTACTACTAGCTTAAGACTTTGTGAAATTTATTTCCCCACAGAGATTCTCATGTATGATTGCAGAATGGCTAAGTATAGCCAAAAAGACACAGCGATGGCACGTCTAGGATTACCTATCATGACATCAAATCCTAACTTTGTGGACTATGTTGAGCGTGTCCAGGAAAATTTAGCAGTCCTCTCTCTCACTGACGATAGAGCTAAACTTTACCTGATGGAAAGCCGACCTCTTGCCAAGTACGATCCCAGATTCATTGCGTTTGAAATTCTATTCAATCATAAGCCTGAACCAGGTAAACTCGAACGAAGATTTGATCCTCACATATCAGACAAACTCTTTGAGCAAGCATCCCTTATTACATGCCTCAAAGATCTTAAGCGATTGTACAGAAATGCAAAGTTTATTGGGCTTGATCTAGCTACTGTAGATTGGTCTATACCTCCTTTTATTGAAGATGATGAATATTTATCTGAAAAAACCAAAGACAGCTTAAAAAAATTGCCTGATTCTATTCAAGAGCTAAATCAATTACATGAATCTCTGAAGACTGTTGATCATGAACTCACTTCTGATGAAAGTTTAGATTCAGAAATATCAAATAAGCTAACAAGAGTTAAAGAAATTTTAGACTATATATTACAAAAATATGAAGTGCAGTATATTCCCACTAACGTTGGTAGCACTGCTCTAGTTTATGAGGCCTGGAAACAGGGCAAACTTGTTTCTTTAGGAAATCCTGAAGATGATCAAAAGAAGTTTGACAGCTTGCTATCTGGTCTCTTTCTTGATACTGTAGGGAAAGAGTACCAAACTCTCATGAGAGAGATGGCTGAGAATTTAGGATTAGATAATCCTGAAATTCGTTATATTTATCAGGATCAATTGAGCAACACAAGGACTTGGGTTGGAACTCCTGAGGGTTGGGGATGGTTCACATGCGTAGAGTCAGCTCTTATTCACAAGCTTGATTTAGAAAACCCTAGAGATGCTGGTTTTCGCTACTTAATTTACTACCCTTTGATCATTGATGACTACTGGTTTGCTGGAGTTGCTTTTATTTACTCTAGCCTAAACTTTGATCCTGCTAATGGTGATATTCCAGAAATTTTTAATCGCCAGAAGTATTCCAAAATTTACAACACGATTAAGTCTGTATCGGACACCCTAAAGCTCTCCTTGCGAGAGGAGGCGCTTAAACAGGCTGAGAAAAGGCTGAGAGCAGGAATCAAAAAAGAAGATGTCTTTATTGAGGTTTTAAAGGATTATTTCGTTTGCTTTAACGTTAGAAGAGAAGGAGAGGAAAATCAATCACATTTGTTAGATTCAAGGGAGATTTACAAGGGGCATGGAATTCGATTGTTTGGCCCTGTGTGGTTAACAAATTTGCCTGACAAGTTAAAGCTAATTGAACGGGAGATTGATGGTTATGACGCTAGTGTCAGTCGTGTACCTGGTCTCTTCAAGTCAGTAGATGATTTAGCCCAAATAATAAGCATAGAAAGAGATAAAGCTAAAGGCGAGGGCATTGAAGAGCAATCTCAAAAGTTTTCTCATCAGGCTGTTGCTTTGATGAATATGGTCTGGCTTGACCCTGAGCGTAAGAAGTTAAGCTCTAGATCTAGAGCAGGACTATGGCATCTAAAGACAGTAGCTGAGGTGGTGGGAAAAATTGATTTAGAGGCAGAGAGACTTATTAGCGAAATCGATTTTCCAGAATGGCAAACCTCTATTGCTGGAGAGATTATCCAAGAGGTTGTCGATTTAAGTCTAAGTCATGCTCTAGAGAGAGCTACTCTCCAAAGGCTTGCATCGACAGTAGAAGATAAAAAATTAGATAAGAAGATTAATGACAAAGCTTTCGAAATTCTCAAGAAAGACAGCCATATTAACGAATTTAAGCGTCATATAGGACTGTCTCCGCTACTAGAGGAACCTTGGGCAGATTGGGCAATTCAAAAGGGATTTATACTGTGCTTCTACCATGTTTTCTGGCAAGCTGCGTATCATGCATTTCGGTCAGCTTGTGGACAGTTACAACCTTTGCAAAATACACAAAATGCCTATCTTAAAGTGTTAGTTGGAGAAGAAGAGGTTGAGATTAGAAATGTTGCTGTACCTCCTTCAGTGATAGCCTCTAAATCTCGGGATACTGCTTTTTTTGAAGATATTAATGAAGTACAAAGCTACTTTAGGATTGAGGATTATGGTCAAAGGGAATCTTACTGGTCTACAAAAATTTTCAGAATATCTAAGGAGTCATAAATTATGGAGCTTAAAGCTTATCCTGATGAAGAGCTTCCCCTTGGATATGTTGAAGATAGAAATAGAGGAAAGCGAATCGTCATTGTAATTGATGACTATTTTAATCTACCGAATTGGCACGAACTTGAGATACCGCCTCCTACTGCAAGTGGGCTGAAGAGGTTGTACGACATCGTTCGAGGTTGGCCTCTGACTCGTGCAATTGGTTTTTTTAACTTACCTAACCCAAACCAAATTCAGGAAGATTCTTATACCATAATAAATTGCATTAATGAGTGGATCGATGCTATCTGCTGTGAGGATATTCTAGGAGATGACACCTGCATCAAGGCACGCGAAGAATTTGATTATTACGTCTTAGTTGATATTTTTTTTGGCTCAAATTTTCTTGTAGGAGATAAGTTTATTGATCATTGGAAAGAAAAGAATATTTTTTCATCTAAAGAAAAATTGGCGTATTTAAGTAGCGCAAGGCCACCTACGAGTAATGCTTACAACTTAAGTTTTTTTCAGAAAAGCAAGATTGACGAATCTGGAGAACGGTATCTCGACCTGATAGGATGGCTCGGGTTTCGCCCGGTGCCTTTAGAAATAACCTGGGCAAAATCAATTGGTTGGTTCGATGACGCTCAAGCTGATCTCGTCAAACATGACTTTTCCCAAGTCAAAGAGTATTTTATCAGCGGAAGCCCTAAAGCTGATCAGTATAGAAAGGCTGTGGAAGATGCTTTAGACGTGAAGTTTCCCGATGCTTGGTGGCAGGATACGGCGTCTATTAGAAACATCCATGAATCTTTGAAGCACCTGTGTGGTGAGGTTTTTTGTGGCAGCACTAACAAAAAAGGACGACGCAATATATCTGTTGGGGCTGCCTATCTAATTGCGCTAATGGCTCATCAGCGCATTTATGGCAACATTGATACTTTAGCAAAAGACCCATCTTTGTGGCAAGAGGTTCCAAGGGTTACAGGCGCGGTTTTTCCTCTTCAAGATAAACCAGAAGCGAAATTATCCGCCATATCTCTTTATGAGTTCTTCTATCACATCTTTAAACCTCGTGAGGATCCTTCAAACATCTCGCAAGTTAAAACAGCCTATTTTGAACAAGATGGAGTTGCCCTAAAGATTCAGCTTAAGTGGAAAGCAACTGAAAAAGCTTTAAATCGTCCACAGAATCTTGTGCAACAATTGGCTGAAAGATTTGACAGTGAGCAAATTGATGTGCCAGATCCCGATTCTTATAATGGACTACCAAGAAACACAAAAGATGCTATTTCTCGTTTGTGGCGCAACATGATGTTTAATGACGATGGGTTTATGAGTCCAGGCGTAATTTATATGCATAAAGATGAAGTTATCATTGCTTCAACCGAATATTTAGTGTCAGGAGGTAGCGATGAAGCTTGATAATTCAATTCAAAGCCTTGACCTTGTGGTGGTATGTAACGACGAGCGAAACGATGCCTGGATAGAACTCCTATTAAAGCAGGTCTCTTGCCTATACATGCTTAAAGCAGGGCGCTGCCGCAAATTTGTTCCAGATGATCCTGATGGGTTATCAATTCCCCGTGATCGTTTACCTAAGAAAGTCGATGCAGTTCTCTTTCACTCCAGTGATATGAAGCTCTGGTGTGATATTCAGATTAAAGCAACTTATACTTTCGAGTTTAATACACCCGGAGCTCCTCAGCTTAAGACGGGGGTCATTCCAATTTTCCGTCAAACCTATCCTTACTTTGCTGTCCAATCCACTGACGTTGATGAGTTGATTGCATTTATTGCTGGAGAGCGACAAGCGTTTCCGTCAATGTGTATTCCCCCTTTAGATGTCTTGCCAGCAATCGTAACCCTATGCCAGAGCTATTTAGAGTTCGTAAATCATGAATCATCTGAAATAGTCACTCGACCAGAGTGGTGGCTAGAGGGTTTAGGTCTACTAAAGCACAGTCAGCTTGAACAATCTACATATCAAGGAACTTTGAAACGTTTGGATGCCGAATGGGAAAACCTGAATAAGTTAGATATCTCTCGGAGTCATTTAGATCGATTAATTGCCAGTCTGGTGATTCAACAGCCTAAGGCCTGTGAAGTTGCTTCTCAAGCTATAACATATCCAAATATAGTTGATGCATACAACGAACTCAAGCTTGTGCTATCCTCCAACGCTAACGCCAAGGCATTAGAAGATGCCGTAGATGATGCAACCTCTTTACCCAAAAGGATTTTGGCAATTCGAGGGAGTTGCGTTGGAGTAGCAGCAGCCACAGCAGCGTCTCTCGTTCTAGGGATTGAACGAGAGATATTAGAACCTGAGAACTTGGAAACTATCGGTAAGCCTCCTCGAGAGTCAGTCCTGATATTGGCTGAATCACAAGTTTGCGGGTTGCCTTTTCTGAGGTTGCAAAATTTTGCTGGAGCTATTTTGGTGCTTTCTACTGAGTCCTTCTCGACCTTAAAGCGAAAATACCGGGTGTTGCGATTTGGTCAGGGTTCCCATGCCGCTATAACGGTTCCGCCCTCTTTAGCAGACCTCACCTCCAAATTAAAAATCTTAGTTCCTATGGAGCAAGAGAACCTTAAGTTTTTTCAAAAAGAGATGGAAGCATTGAAATCTTTCTACGACCAGGAAGTTATTCCATGCTTACAAAAGCTAGAACATCCAACTGATAGCTTAGATTCAGCGACAGAAGAAATTGCTGTTCTAATTGAGCAAACACGAACTAACACTCCGGTCGCCTGCCATACTGTTGTTAAGGTTGGAGATGAAACTCTGCAAATTCAGCAGCATTTGCTCAATGCATTAAGTAGATTGAGAGAGCAGAAAAATTTGGAACCAACTATTTCATACTTACAGGCTATCTTTCAACAATGGTTCAAGCTTGTACAATCTGCAGCAGGTGAAAATCTTAAGTTAGCTTCTTAGTGTAATGGAGTCATTGCTGTGGCGCCTACTTCTCGTATTCTAATTCTCGAAGATGATGAGCTTTGGTTAAATAGCCATAAGCTACGATTGATGGAAGCCGGTTTTGATTGCTATGCTACCAAGGATGCTAAGGAAGCTATCAAGGCTGCCAAGACTGATCCATCTGTTAAATTTGCTCTGATAGACGAGATTCTCTACGTCAATCCCTTTTCCATAAAGGAGGAAGAACCAGAACTACAACGCTGGCAGGGTCATGGTGTTATTCGAGAGATTACGGCTCAACGCTCGGATATTCAATTTATTATTATCTCTGCTGTTCCACAGATTGAGAGTGATAAGCAAGAGGGCGATCGCCATATTTTTCGCCAGGAGACTGCGAAACTCAGACGGCAACAGGGTGTGATTGATGTCGTTCACAAAGATGATATCAAGGAGTCCCCTGATGAAAGTTATGGGTGGATCATTGATTTATTGAAGCGCTCGCAGGTCAATAATAAAGCTGAAGTTATTACGCCTAAAATCATTATCGGGTTGGGTTTCTCTAAAGAGACATATGAAGCGATCGTCGAGCAAATGGAGATTCCTAAACGCCAATTTCTACCTATCTCTCCACTGCTAAAGAAGGGAGGCTCTAGGATTCTAGATGAGTTTTGGCAAAGAGCAGAGGAAAAAACGGTATTTCTTGAAATGCCTGGATCAAAGCGATTAGATCACCTAAAAGCTATTAAGCCAAACTCTAGTGCTTTTCAAATCTTATCTTTTTTAGCATTACAGACTGAAAGACAAGCCAATGTTCTCATTCAAGAAAAAGACTATAAGCATTCATCCCGACAATCTAAAAAGACACTGAGTGTTGAAGCTGATGTAGATGCTCCTGAAAGGCAAGATTTTGCCTACGGATATGGCGAAGATGGAAGAAAAGGATTGCGAGCAGGAGTACAAATTGAAGGAAAAGTTGAGCAAAGTTCTCCTATCAAGGTTGCCATTCATCGTCTCAGTCAGCAATTGCACAAGCTTAACGTAGGTCCAGCGCGGCAGTTATTTAACTACGAAGGAGACGGGTATCGTCCCTCATTTGAATTAGGTATTGTTGTTTACGCAGTCCGTCCTCCTAAAAAGACTTAAGTTTTAGATATACCTATAGCAATGCTCGATTGAGCGAGGTACACAATTGCTGATTTTCAAATTCCTCCGGTGCCTAGTTACCTAAGTTTCGCTCTGTCCCCCCTTGATAAGTAGATGGCCCTAAATAAACGTAGGCCTGCTAGGTCGTGAGGAATTTAGGATTGGCTTGATGATTCGAGGCAAAATTAAAGCGTTTGAGGGCATAGCCTGCCTGCATACCTCGGCGGTTCAATCCAGCCATCACGCCCATGGCTAGGTCATAGATATCCTCAAACATCTCGCCTCGAATCTCATGGGCTTTGAGTTGATGCCATTCGGTCTCAATAAAATTCATCTCCGAACAGTACGGGGGCAGTTGAAAGAACTCCAGGCCTTGGGCCTGCCAGATGGCAAGACGCTGTTGTACCGCCTTACTGGTATGGATTGAGGCATTATCCTGAAAGATCACCGTGGCGATACCGGTGCGCTCAAACAGCCGTTGGGCGCGGGTGGCTTGCCAATCCATAAACCGGATGTAACTGGCACTGGTGAGACTGCCTACGACTAAGCCATAGCTCATGTCCCGTCCCGGTTCCCAAAGCCCTAGAATACTGAGCCGTCGACTGCGCTGAGCCGTCTGCGCTTGGCACTTTTGGGTACCCATCAATGACCAGCTGTAGCTGACGGGACTCCAGCTATCAAAGCCCGACTCATCGAGGTACTGCAACCGAATATAACCGTCTCGGGCGGCCTGTTGTAGGAGGTCTAAGTCAGCCTGCTTCCGGGCTCGCAGCACCGGGTCTTGGCGGCGACGATGGCTGTGACCCGACATTCCGCAGGTTGACAAAAGGGATATTTAGGGCGACTGAGGTAAGCTCAGAGCAATCCATGGGATCGCGCTTTGAAGATAGAGAATCTGGACCACTTAGGGTTGGTGGCTGCCATAGTTGAC
>NZ_JBNXVS010000055.1:0-33644 GCF_050565655.1 Nodosilinea sp. AN01ver1
ACAGCTCTCGAATCAGAGCATCTTTCTCCTCAGAACTAAGGCCTTCTAAGGGCGGCAGGTCTTTCATGGCAAAAGTCTACCACCCTCTCTCATTCGCCGGTACCCGTCAACCTAGTTGAGCAATTACGCTTGAGGCATGGGAAACACCAGCAGTAGGAATGTGGATTTACCAAGCCTAGTAATATGCCAACTGGATGTCAACCGTTCGGAACCCTTTCTTTACCTGCAAGGGTCTGAGATCATCGGGTCATGGGAAAAGCAGGCACTGTGCTCAAGCAGGTTTTAGAGACGCACGACCTTACTCAGTACGGTCTGGCAAAGGCAATGGGGGTTGAACGCACGACGGTCTACCGCTGGGTAAAAGGGGATAGAGACCCGTCGGCAGATACGGTGGTAGAAATTGTTGAAGCCCTGAAAAGCCTTAATTCTCAAGCAGCCGAAGATTTCGTAAAGCTGTACCTTGGCGACGTACTCTCAGATTCGTAAGTACGCATACTACTGGTAGTGGGGTGGCCCATAACCGGGAAAATTCCTGAAACTGAGCACCCTGGATGAAGTAGCGAATAGGTTTACCCGGTGGCTCCCATGACGGACTCCCTCAAAGCTGCTGCCAAGGCAGGGGATATCAAAGCACTCGAAGCGTTGATGAATAAGTCATTCGAGTCGAAAGGAGTTACCGTTCGGGTGACTAGCTCAGGGGTTTTGCTCAAGATTGTAGTGCGGGGCAAAGAATTACCGGATCAAGCACTGCTGCCTATGATTCAGAAAGGACTGGCTAGTATTGCCCCTGTAGGCTTTGAGCGGGCTACTGTGACAGCAAGAGCGATCGGAAAAGCTGATGCCTGGTCTCACAAGTGGGACTTGCTGAGAAAAACGAAGGCAGAATCTCAATCTGTGGCTGATAGCTCATTAGCGGTATCTAAGCCTGCTGAAAAAGCCTTGTCTGGTGGCAAAGAGTCAAAATCTTGGTATCAAAAAAACTGGTTGGTTATTGGCTTACTGATATTTTTTCCGCTCGGCGGCATCCCCCTTGCTTGGCTGAGCCAATGGCCTAGAAAAAATAAAGTTGGTGCATCAACCGCTAGCGCACTTTGGCTTCTACTATACTTCCTTATACAACTACTCTCTGGGACACAGCCAAGAGTTGCCCAAGAAGAGCCTCAAACGCCAACGACAGAATTGGCTGTAGCCGAAGAAGTTATAGAAACCACTGTTCCTGCCGAAGACCGAACATTTGCAGACGCCGTCAACCAGGCGATGGCAGCGGCAGAAGCCGCCCAGACAGCTAAAACTTCTGATGAGTGGGAAAATATAGCAAATCTGTGGACTCAAGCTATTAATTCAATGAAGGCTGTTCCAGAGACTAACCAGAACTACCAGGTGGCTCAACAAAAAGCAATTGAATATATACCTAACTTGGATCATGCGCTTGGAAAATTTTCTCTAGACACGTCATGTAATTCAGAGAATCTTAGGCTTTTTGTGTCTCAGCACACAGAGGGATCTGATATTTATTTCATCGCCAACACTAATCTTCCAGATGGTACTGAAATGATGTTCACCTTTTCTGGACATGCGGTTTTAGCAGAATCATCTAAGGTGAAAGTTGAAGGAGGACGGGTTCGCAGCAAAAACTTTCCAAATTATGGCCGAGAATTTAAAGGTAATTATAATATTAAGGTTATGAGTGTCTTTAATACGGTTTGGCAGTCAGAAGACTTATTGCCAGCGCTAAACTCTCTTAAAAGCTCTTGCATTAGTGAGAATACAGATTTGTCGACTGGGCCAGCACAGGTTTTAGATGCTGAAATGAACTTCGTTGTTGGAGATGTAGAAGAAGCTGATCGAATACAACAAGCTGAGGAGGCTGAAGCTAGAGCTGTCTTTGAAGAAGCCAGCTCTTTATTGAAAGCTGGAAGGCAAAATCTTTCGTATCTTCAACAAGATCCTGATTCTCCTTTTTGCTTTAGTGATTTAAACGATAGGATGTCGCAAGCAAAGACTTTAGCCTCAAGGGCTGACCAACTAAATTCTCAGGAATGGTTTTTCTTAAAAGTAGCGATTAGCAATCTTGTAATGTGCTCCACTTGCGACAAGTCGACTGTGGAAAACTATTGTCCCCAGGCAGAAAAAAACCTGAAAGAGGCAGAGGCATATTTTGAATAGCAGTTTTAGGTTGGGTGCAACAAAGCGAAACCCAACATGGAGATCTAGTTGTGTTGGGTTTTTTCGCGCCACCCAACCTACAGGGCTAGGCAAGTCTAGCAGATTGTATTGAGGAGACCGCCACTACCCTTCGCTTCTAACTTATAAATTTTCGATTGAAGCGCGGTTGATGCCATAAATCTGCCGTGTCGATTTTTTAGCAATAGCCCGATTATATACGCGCACTTCCTCTATGGTTAGAAGCTTCACGGTGGAAGAACGAGAAGGAGCGTCAAAGTCAAACAGAACCCCTAAAGTTGGAGATACTGGATAGTAGAGTTCAACCTCTTGCGGGGGCACACCTGGTTCAAGATCGATCGCCCTCAAATTTACTATTGGTTGATCACCCGTGATGAGAGGAATAGAATTGGTGCGGAGATAAGTTACACGTAAAGTATTCCTCCCAAGCCAGAACGAGCGACCAAGATTGTATGAAAAAATTGTGCGGATCAAACCAAAGGATGCCTCAGCATTGAAACCTGGTATTTTCCTTAAGACGTTTGTCATACTATCAAACATGGTCGGTGTGCGGAAAATTTGTGCAGCAATAAACAAAGTGTGAAAGATAGACTCCTCTGCATCGGTAAGCAACGTAGGCTCTTCGTTGCGAAGTGACTTCAGAAAGGGAAGTGCTCGCCCTTCCAGATTAGACAGCATGTTTTCCTCCAGATTATTGATGCATTCGTCAAAGGCAGCCTCTAACTCAGGAGATCCAGTGTCCTGAAATTGTCGCTGGAGAATAAAGGCATACGTGAAGTGTGGGATCCACCCCTCGGCAATCTTGCGTAGATCTGGTTCTAGTGGTTCTATTGCTAGCTTTCTGACTACTAAAAGGTCAAATTCAGACATTTCACGAAGACGATAGAAATCTCTTTCGTGGGCGACATTCTGTGTACTTGCTAGAAACACATTTTCACCGAGACGATGGCACCACAGCTTGCCAGTAGGTGCCCATGCTTCTAAATAATGTCTCCACACATAATGCTGGCGACGCTTCTTCATTATCCTGTTTTAGATCAAGATATCTTCTTTGAAACCAGGCAAGTTTAGCGGGTTGTATTGGGGCGATCGCCCCTTCCTCCACAGTAGTCGGTGCCCACCCTACCGTAGTTGCGATCGCTGACCACACAAACAACCTTCCTCCTAGCTCGCCATTGGCAGTTCGTAATGCAGCGGCAGCACTTCGTCGGGCGTTAACACCGCCATCGCGTATTCACGGCCTTTCAAATCCGCAAACTCAATTAAATAGCTAGGGTTTTCCCCCTCATAAATCTCCAGCACTGTGCCCACTTGCCCAACAGGAATCTGCTGAATCGATTCAAACTCAGGCTCGACCAGCGTGAGGCGATCGCGGGCGATCGGTTTTAAGTTGGCAATCGTATCCAAACTTGTCACAGTACCCATAGCTTTTATTTGATGAACGCTGAAACCAAACGGGCGGCAGACTTGCCAGTGCGAATTTCCCACAGTGTCCGCAGTACAACCGAGTAGGGTGGGCACCGCCCACCATGAAACTTAAGCTACGCTAGTTAGCCCAATCTTCCCTGAAACCAGGCAATTTTGGGAGGCGGCATTGGGGCGCGATCGCCTATTCCCTCCACTGGTGGGCAGTGCCCACCCTACCGTGGCTGCGATCATTCACACCGATGGCTTATGTTAAAGTCTAATCACAGAGCGGGTTATGGTGAACCCTGCTAACCCTGAACGAGGCTTGCTCATATGCTCACCCAAGCCACCATTCAGCAAATTGGCGATGCGATCGGCAAGCATTTTCAGCCAGAGAAAATCATTCTCTTTGGCAGCTACGCCCGTGGCGAAGTTCACCCTCACAGCGACCTAGATCTCCTCATTGTGGTCGAAACCCTACCCCCTCGGGGCCAGCGCAGCGCACCCATCCTCAAAATGCTGGCCGAAACCTACACCGAACCTATCGACATCGTCGTTCGCTCAGCCCAGACCCTTAAACAGTGGAAGCACGTACCTGGCAGCTTTGCCCACCAGGTACTCACCGAAGGAATTGTGCTCTATGACCGCCAAAAGCAACCCGCCTGACGCCTGGTTTGCCAAAGCAGAAGCCGATCTACAAGCCGCTGAGTTACTCCTCAATGCAGCTAATCCTCTACTAGATATCGTTTGCTACCACGCTCAGCAGTGCGCCGAGAAATACCTCAAGGGTTATCTCGTTGCCCGTGGCATCCCCTTTAAGTTTGTACATGAGCTGACCTACCTTACTCAACTTTGCGCAGAGCAAAAACCCGAGTTTACGGAAATAATTGATATAGCCTCAGAGCTACAGGATTACGCTACAGGCGTGCGCTATCCAGACGACGAGCTAGATGAACCCACCCTTCAAGAAGCCCAAAGAGCCTTAACCTGTGCAAAAGAAATTCGAGCTTTTGTCAGGCAAAGAGTATAGAGCCGGTTTATGGATCTAGGCAGCGACTTAGACTTCCTTCGCCGGGGCTACACTAAAGAGAGTCGTGTGCCAAACCCCAACAACCACAGGCTTCCCCCATGACATCCACCAATGTTGTGCTCAATGCCGTAATACAAGAGATCGAGCAAACGCCCCCCGAGTACCTGCCCAATCTGTTACAGATTGTCCGGCTCTTTCGCGAAAGCGTCACCCTCAAAACTGTTGAAGCCAAAGGTGAAGCGACTAACAATAGCTTTGAACCCATTCCCCTGCAGGGCGAAGCGATATCTCAAACACTCCTGAACGAACGGCGCTAAATGGCTGTTTATTGCTTAGTCAGCAGCGCTCTGCTCAACAGATATATTCGTGTAAGCGTTAATGGATGGTGTAACGCTAAAATGGGAAACTGCGTTGTTGCTGCTTAAGCCCAAACCTATGGCCGGTTCTGCTCGTCAATACCACATCACCACCTTCGGCTGCCAGATGAACAAAGCCGACTCCGAGCGCATGGCCGGCATTCTCGACACCATGGGCCTGAGCTGGACCGACGACCCCTACGAGGCCGATGTGGTGCTCTACAACACCTGCACCATTCGCGACAACGCCGAGCAAAAGGTTTACTCCTATCTGGGTCGTCAGGCCAAGCGCAAGCACGAAAAGCCCGACCTGACGTTGATTGTGGCTGGCTGCGTCGCCCAGCAAGAGGGCGAAGCCCTGCTGCGCCGGGTGCCCGAACTCGACCTGGTAATGGGGCCGCAGCACGCCAACCGCCTGCAAGACCTGCTAGAGCAGGTGCTCGACGGCAACCAGGTGGTCGCCACCGAAGAGGTGGACATCATGGAAGACATCACCAAGCCCCGCCGCGACAGCACCATCACCGCCTGGGTGAATGTGATCTACGGCTGCAACGAGCGCTGCACCTACTGCGTCGTGCCCGGTGTGCGCGGCGTCGAGCAGTCGCGCACCCCCGAGGCCATTCGCGCCGAGATGGAGGAACTGGGTCGCCAGGGCTTTAAGGAAGTGACGCTGCTGGGCCAAAACATCGACGCCTACGGGCGCGACCTGCCCGGCTCTACCGCCGACGGACGGCACCAGCACACCTTCACCGACCTGCTGTATTTCGTCCACGATGTGCCCGGCATCGAGCGCATTCGCTTTGCCACCAGCCACCCCCGCTACTTTACCGAGCGGCTGATTCGCGCCTGCGCCGAGCTGCCCAAGGTGTGCGAGCACTTCCACATTCCCTTTCAGTCGGGCGACAACGAGGTGCTCAAGGCCATGGCGCGGGGCTACACCCACGAAAAGTATCGCCGCATCATCGATACGGTGCGTCGCTACATGCCCGATGCGGCGATTAGCGCCGATGCGATCGTGGGCTTTCCTGGCGAAACCGAGGAGCAGTTTCAGCACACGCTGGATCTGGTCAACGATATCGCCTTCGACCAGCTCAACACGGCGGCCTATTCGCCCCGCCCCGGCACCCCTGCCGCCCTGTGGGAAAACCAGCTGACGGAAGAGGTGAAGGCCGATCGCCTCCAGCGGTTAAATCATTTGGTGAATACGAAGGCGGCGGAGCGATCGCAGCGCTACGCGGGCCGCATCGAAGAGGTGCTGGTCGAAGCCGTCAATCCCAAAGACCCCACTCAGGTGATGGGCCGCACTCGCGGCAACCGCCTGGCCTTTTTTGCGGGCGATATTGCGGTGCTGAAGGGCGAGCTGGTGCAGGTTAAGATCACCGAAGTTCGCCCCTTTAGTTTGACTGGGGAGCCGATTCAGTCGCTAGTTGCTGCTGGCTAAGTTGAGCGGGATGATCAGTCATAATGGCTGAATGGCTCAAGTAGGGATACTCTCTATGCAGATGCAGCTTGAACTGCCGGACTCGGTGAACGTGGATCAAAGGTATGTCAAAGAAGCTTTGATGGCTGTGCTGTATTCAACGGGTAAATTGTCGGCTCATCAAGCCTGTCAGATTTTGAATATAACGCGTCGGTCTTTTGATGAAATGCTGCCCCACTACGGGTTCTCAGCTTTAGTAGATAGTAACGATAACCTTGATATTGAGCTAACCGCCTGATGGCTCGGGAGAGCATCGTTAGTGATACTGGGCCGTTGATTAGCCTGGAAAAGCTATCGGATGGGTATGGCTGGATGCAGCAGCTCTATAGCCAAATTTTGATTCCAGAGGCTGTTGCCCAGGAACTCTGTCAGGGGATGTTCTCAGACTGGGAAGCTTACCGGAACTATTACAATTTTGGCGCTTTTGTCTCTGTCGTCGACGTCGCCACCGCAGAAATTTTCCCTGGCTATGAGCTACTGGATATTGGGGAAAGGCAAGCTATTCAGCTGGCTTGGCAGCAGCAATTGCCTCTGCTGATTGAGGAAGAGCGAGGTAGGCAGGTCGCTAAAGCCCTCGGCTTAAGGTTCTCTGGATTGGCAGGACAAATTCTCAAGGCTTACCGAGAGCAAATTATTTCTTCAACTGTGGCTAAGGCTAGCTTGGCGGAGTTGTTAAAGGCTGGACGCATTGGCAAGAGACTGCACGCTGGACTTTTTGAAGTCTTTGGTGAGTAATGGCTTCCGGCGCTGAGGGGTGAGAAGTTATGAGATTCGATCTAAGTGCGCCCCTCTAGCCTGACGGGGGAGGCGTTGTAGGTGCTGCGATCGCCGCCTCAGAGCAGTTTTGCCAATGAGCATTGCAGAAAGTAGAGGGCGCGATCGCCCAACTCATTCCACCCAAGAGTTTCTAATTTCTGTGCTTTTGACTACATTTGTGCAGCTATGTCATCAAAATATGACAAAATGCTTCCAGAGTATTTTTGCTTATCGACTGCGTTGAGCAGTTAGACAGTCAAGGGCCAATAGCGGACACCACTATGAGACTTAACTATCGACCTGCGCCTCGAAACCTCAGGCTATTGCGCCCCTCACCCCATCAGCCGCAGTTCACCCACGAACAAATTTTCACCTCTTACCTGTGCAGCTTTGTGGGGATTGCCGTCCTGGCCTATCTCACGGTTTACACCGGCTATCCCTTGATTGTTGCCCCCTTTGGGGCCACGGCGGTGCTAGTGTTTGCCGTGCCCGACAGCCCCCTCGCCCAACCTCGCAACGTGGTTGGTGGCTGTGTGATTGGGGGGATAGTCTGCGTGGCCTGCGTCAGTCTCTTTGGCACTGCGCCCTGGGTGATGGCGCTGGCTGTGGCCACCTCGATTCAGCTGATGCAGCTCACCCACACCCTGCACCCTCCCGCAGGCGCGATCGCTCTTGTGGGCGTCATGAGCGACGCCTCTTGGGATTTTGTCTTGACCCCCGTATTTACAGGGGCGGTTTTGCTAGTGCTTTGTACGGTGGCCTTTAGCCGCTGGATTCCGGGCCGCCCTTATCCAAAGCACTGGCTTTGATAGCCTCACCACTGGACTGCCATCGCGGCTACCAACTGGCCCTTAGTCTGAGGCTGGCTGAGATAGGGACTGAGGCTTTTCTGGCCAGAAGAGCGGCACGGCGGCGATCGCCGCCACCAGCTGCAAGCCTGCAAATATAGCCAGGGCGGGCATAAATCCCCAGCGCAGGGCTTCGCCAAACAGCAGACTGCCCAAGCCAAACCCCGTGAACAGAACAAAAACCTTGAGCCCCATGGTCTGCCCCAGACTTTTGCCGTCGCCCAGGTCGGTCACAATGCCCACAAACAGCGGCTGCGTCAGGTCGTAACCCAGTGAGAGAACTAAGATAGCGGTGGTCGTCCCGATGGGAGGAATGTAGGGAATCATCGACAGCCCGGCCAGGGCCGCCATGGCCAAGCCAGGGGGGATCAGCCAGCGGCGGCCCCAGCGATCGACCGCCTTGCCAATCAGCGGGCTAAAAATTAGCCCCGGAATGCCGTAGCCCAAAATGGTTAGACCAATACTCAGGGCATCCATGTCGTAGCGCTGGGTCATGTAGAGGCCCAGCCACGTGTAAACGCCGGAGTGATAGACCCCGTTCCACAGCACATAGGCGTAGGTGCGAGCGCCGCGAAAATTGGACAATACAGCTCGGTACCCGGCAAAGACTGCGGCGATCGCAGGCAGCTTGGCGATTTTAGGCTCGTCAAACAGGGCACCGTAGCGCCGCAGCCGCCAGAGCACCAGGGCCGCCGCCGTGGCCGTGCCCAAAAACAAGGTTCGCCAGCCCACAAAGGGTTCTAAAATAGCGCCCCCCGCCGACCCAGCGGCCATGCCTCCTTCCATGGCCGCAAAGATCAAACCCAGCTTGGCCCCGCGCTGGTTGTACGGAAACAGATCGCCAATCAAGGCAAAGGTGAGCGGAATGACCCCGCTTGCGCCCAGGCCAGTCAGCAACCGCCAAAAGCTCATCTGGCCTGCCGTTTGGGCGGTGGCGGTGAGTGCGGTGCAGACAATAAAAATAATCAGCGAAATGCGAATTAGCGGCCAGCGACCAAAGCGATCGGAGAGAATGCCGTAGAAGAGCGCCGCCACCGCGTAGGACAGCATGTAGGCCGGCACGATGAAGCCAATTTCTTGGGCAGAGACATCAAAGATTTCGGCCAGGCGAGGAATCAGGGGGGCAATCATATAGCCCTGAAGAAAGACCAGCCCCGCCGCGATCGCCAGGAGCGCGAAGAGGCGGTTGTGCTGCCGCAGCCGCAGGGCTGGGTCGGCCTCTTCCCAGTGGGGAAAGCCCGGATTACCTGAGTTATGTTTGGCCATGAAACAAATCGTGGAGGGCTGACATTGGAGCGATCAATAGTCAGGGTTTCCTGACTTGGCGCAACGCATAAAGCGTATCAAGCTTTACGCCTTGTAACAAGGCAACGTCTTTTAATCTCCAGGGCACCCTCGGCAGCGCCAAATCACGATCGTTTTAGGCCTGAGGCGTGGTTACGACTGGCGTATAGAAGGCTAAATGACTGGTGCCATAGTGCTTTTGGCGCACCAGCTCTAGCCCAGGGATAGCGATCGCAGTCCAGGCGTCGGGGCGATGCTCCACGGCAATTTCACCCGTGGGCCGAAGCAAGCTGAGGCTCACCACCCGTTCGAGAACAGGCAGGTACAGCTCGCTGTCGTAGGGTGGGTCGAAGTAAATGCAGTCGAAGGGCTGCCCATGCAGCCGCGACAGCTGCTTCACCACGTCGCCGCGAAACAGGCTAAACGTTTGGTCGCTCTGGGCCACCTTTTGCCAGTTTTCGCGGGTAATGGCGTAGGCCTCGGGCGACTTCTCAATGCCCACCACCGCTGCCGCGCCGCGACAGAGCGCCTCGGCCCCCATTGCGCCGCTACCCGTGCAGAGGTCGAGCCAGCGGCAGTCAGCAATGCGGCTTTGCCAAATGTTGAACAGCGCCTCGCGCACCCGCGCCGAGGTGGGCCGAGTGTCTAAACCGGGCAGGGTTTTGAGGGCGCGGTTGCCGTAGATGCGCAGCATAGACTAGCCCACAGCCGCCGGGGTTTGGGCATTGACCAGGGCGACGAAGTTAGCCAGCATGACCAGGCCAGCAGGGGCCGACTTTTCGGGGTGGTACTGCATAGCCATGATATTGTCGCGGGCGATCGCCGCCGTTACGGTCTGGCTACCGTGGGTGGTCGTCGCCGCATTCACCGCCGGGTCGCTGGGTTCGGCATAGTAGGAGTGGACAAAATACACCCAGTCGCCATCGGCCACCCCCCGCCACAGCGGACAATGGGGCTGGGTCAGAGTCAGCTGGTTCCAGCCCATGTGCGGAATGGCGATCGCAGGCTCTTTCTTAAACTTGCGAATGCGGCCCGCAATCAGTCCCAGCCCTGGCTCAACCCCTTCGTCGCTGCCGTCGAATAACAGCTGCAGCCCGAGGCAAATACCCAAAAAAGGTTTACCCGCCGCAATTTCTCGCTTAATGGGTTCAATCAGCCCCTTCTCGCGCAGGTGCCGCATCGCCGGGTCAAAGGCCCCATCGCCGGGCAGCACCAGCGCATCGGCAGCCTCCAGGTCAGCCACCACATCGGTAATCGTCGGTGTCGCCCCCGCCAGCGCCAGTCCCTTACAGGCCGAGTGCAGATTGCCCATGTCATAGTCGATTACGGCGATGTTAGCCATCTGCTCTCCTGCCCTCTAGCATCGAAATTCATTAAGACTCTATCCTACCTGGCAGGCCGGGAAGGATTTTGGATTTTAGATTTTGGATTTCTGGATGCGGAAGGCTCTCTTGTGGGTTACGGCCAAGGCCTGTTTCGTTTAACTCCGAAAGAGGTTGCTTACGGCCTAACCCACGCTACAGTTTCTCCCCCATCCACCCGTCCACCCATCCACCCATCTACCCCCCCCATGCTCCTCACCACCTTCGCCCCCTGGCGTGCCCACCAACCCTCCAACGCCGCCGATGACCTGGTGGCTTACCTGCACCAGCGGCAGCAAATTCCCAGCGGCACTACTGTGCTGCGCCACATTCCGGTCAGTTTTGAGCTGGCTCCAATTCGGGTGATGGCCAAGCTGGTTGAGTTGCGATCGCCCGTGGTGGTGTGCTGCGGTATGGCCGAGGGGCGCAGCCATCTGCACCTGGAGCGCTACGGCAAGGGAAATGACCTGGCCCTGGAGACCCCGCTGCCCTTGGAGAAACTGATGGCGGGCACCCACCTTACGGGCATCAGTGACGACGCGGGCACCTACGTCTGCAACCACCTCTATTACCGGCTGCTGGATGCGATCGCCCAGTACCGCTGGCCTGTCCAGGCTCTCTTTGTGCACATTCCAACCCTCACCCCGGCCACTCAGCCACTGCTGGCCCACGATCTAACGCTGATACTAAAACGGCTGGCCAAGTTGACCAGCCGCTTAGATGTAGAACTCGATCGCTGCCAAAAAATGGCCTAGTCGACGGTGGTTCTAAACCGAATTAGCCCCACCTGGTTGCTGCCGACGGTGCCCGCATTGACCACCACGGCTCCGTTGCCCTGGTTGACGCCGCAGAAGGGTGGCAGCGCCGCCCCGGGGGCAATGAACTGGCCGGGGTCACCGTCATTGGCATTGGTGTAGGTGACTACAGGGCCAGCCGGGGCGGAGGATGCGATCGCCTGTATGCCCTGCCCAGTCCCAAAGCTGTTGGGGTTAAAGGTAGTGCCAATCGGAATTTGATCGCACAGCACGACGTTGTTGGCAGCCCCAGCTCCAGAGTTAGCGAAGTAAACGGTGTACTCAATACCGTCACTGGTCTGTACCGGTGGGTCATTAATCACGTCAATGCCCTGGCCCAGACCGTTGTTTTGCAGCAGCGTTAGGGTAGCACCGTCACCGATAACCTGGTTGAAGTTAGGCAGCGGCGCAGGGCCAAACAGGTTGGTAATCCGCTTTAGCAGCGCCAGCTCACCTGCGGCAACCGGAGGGGGGGTTACCCGCCGAACCAGGCCGAAGCCACCCGCCACCAGGTCCAGTCCGCCAGGAGCGTTGCCCCCCAGGCCCACTGTATTAGTGGGAAAAGTAGCAAAGTCTACCAGGTTTGCCCCCGAAGGCACGTCGGCGGCAAACAGCGAATAGCCAAAAAATGGCTGAGTGCTCTGGGGCGCAGGCAGCAGCGAGTTGATGGGAAAAAAGATCCCCCGCACATTCTGCTCGGGCACTGGGTGGGTGGGGCGAAACTGGGGCGCTGCATTGGCTGGGTCATCGCGGCGCAGCACCACCGATGGAAAGTTGACGCCAATGTTGCCGCTGCCGCCCCAGGCGTTTGCGGTTACCTGCACCAGCGGCCCGTAGGCAGTAGGAGCTCCCGTTCCTGGATCCACAGCCGTAACTGCTGCAATGGCAAAAGCATCGTTACCACCCCGCTCCTGAATTAAGAACCCCACGTCGCCCACCTCTGTGGCAAGCAGCGTCACTCCAGGGTTGCCGATTAGGTAGTCAATTCGTTCAATGTTGTTGCGGGTGTCCTGGTTGTTGGTGGACACCGAAACATTGTTAAAGACGTTGTCGATGCCTCGATTGATAGAACGGCTCAGCAGTGCCAGATCGGGGTTGTTTTGCTCCCCAGGCGATAGCACGATGTCGCTAGGATTGGCAGACACCGACGCATAGAACAGCTGATCCCGCTGGGCACCGCCGGTTCCCACATTAGGGCCGTTGCGGCGGAACACGATCCGCTCGGGCAAACCCGCTGGTGGCAGTAGCTCGCGCGCGGGTTCGAAGCGGCTGCCCGCTGCAATCACCGCCTCTAAAACGACCTCAGCTCCCCCCCCAAAGGTGAGGTTAACTGTGCCCAAGGCGGTACAGTTTGCGAAGCCCGACCCACCCGGAGCGTTGCTATCGGTGGCGTCACAAGGGTTGGCGTAGGGAGCCCCAGGATAAGCAGTGACCACTGCCGCCTGAGACGTGGTGATGATCTCAGTGACAGAAGCCAACGGAGAAAGCTGAGCCAGCGCTGGGCTAGGCATGGCCACCAAGCACCACAGTGCTACCACGAAGCCACTGGCCCAACGCCACCAGGGCTGGCGGGGAGAGTAGCCCTGGGTGTCGGGAGAGAAGTTGCAAGATGAACGCATGACAGCCATCGGAGAGAATCACCTATCGGGCAAGATGAAAGCAGGGAAGGGGCAAGGCAGCGTCGCAGAGCGGAGCAGATCGCAACCGCGACAGGCGACCACCGTTACTCAAGCTGAAGGTCGGCCTCCTGGTCCTGGAAGATGATGTCTAGACCGCGCAGGTCGGTAAAGACAAACTCCACCCGGCGATCGCGGGCGTACTCGACTCGACCGCTGCCCTGGCTGCGCCGCTGGGTTTCACCAAAGGGCACAATCCGCATCCGCTCGGGCGGCACGCCCTGGCGAACCAAGTAGTTGCGGGCGGCGAGGGAGCGGCGCTCGCTCAGGGCCAGGTTGTAGGCGGCGCTGGCGCGGGGGTCGGTGTGGCCGTGCAGCTCCACCGTCAGGAAGGGATACTCCAGCATGACCGCCGCGATCTGATCGAGGATGACCGCGCTCTCGGGGCTAATGTCTGAGCGATCGAGGGCAAAGTGAATGTTGCGGGGTACGGTCAGCACCAGCGGCTCCAGCGGCGGCGGCGGCTCGACGGGGTCGGGTGGCGGCACCGGCGCGGCGCAGGTGGGCAGCTCAACTGAAGGGGCGGGCAGATCGGGCAGGCTGCCATCGGCGGCCAGCACGGCGGCAACAGGGGCCGGTTCTGAGGTACCCCACTCAGGGTCAGAGGCGATCGCGCTCACCCTGGTGCCGGGCGGCAGGGCCAGACTGGCGCTAAAGGTGCCCTCTGGGCTCGTAGTCACGGTACCCAGGGGCTCGCTCAGGGGGCTGTAGGGAAAGCCCTCCTCAGCGACCCGGTAGAGGTCGACCTCGCTGCCGGGGTCAGCCGTCCCCGTCAGGGTGACTTCGGCGGCCCCGCTGACAACGCGATAGGCATCAAACTCGGGGGCGTTGATGGCCGCATTACCCGTTTCGCGACGGCGATGGTAGGAGTTACGGGGCGGGTTGGGGCCATCCCCTTTTTGAAAGTCCTGCACCCCGGTATTGCCCTGGGTGTTGAGGTCGATGCTGAGGCCGTCTAGCCCAGCGTAGCGATTGCCGCGAATTTGGTTGCGCAGGCTGAGCGGGTAGGCGGTTACCGCCACCCCCGGCCCCGGCTGGTAGCCAATAAAGTTGTCGCTGAGCTGGTGGTCGTTACCCATCAGGTACACAGCAGCGCGCTCAAACCGTCGCCCGTTGTACTGAATGGCGTTGCCCGATACCTGGGCTGCCCCCTCTGTCTTAAAGAAGTAGATGCCGCTGCCGTCGTTGGCGCAGATTAGGTTGTCGGTAATGGCGCTGGATGCGATCGCCCCCTCCAGGCGAATGGCGTCGGGCATCCCCGCCAGGCCGTTGCCGATGATGGCGTTTTCGCTTACCTGCAGCCCGTCGGCCCGAAAGCCCGTAATGATGGCGCTGCCGTCGTGATTTTGAATTCGGTTGTTGCGAATAGTGGTTTCTACCGCGTTAAAGACGTTGACCCCAAAGGCCGACGGCACCGCCGGAAACTCGCCGTCGGGGGGCAGCCCCAGCCAGTTTTGCTCGATGACAACGCCGCGAGGGGCAGCGTCGGCATCATCTAGAGATAACAGGTCTAGGGTAGCGCTTAGGGGGCTAGAGTCCACTGGGGGGGCCAGGGCGCTGATGAAGATATCGGCGGGCGGCGTGGTCTGGGTGGCGCGATCGCTGGTGCGAAACCCGTAGAGGCTCAGCCCTCGCACGGTGACGCCATCGGCGGCAATGGTCAGGCCGCGCGCCACTTCGCTACCCTCGGCCACCGTCAAACTGACCACAGGCGCAGGCGGAAATTTAGGATCCAGTCCGGCACTGGCGTCGTAGCCTGCCTGGGTGGTGCCGTCGATCACCAGCTCGGGGGCGACAATTTCCGGCAGCAGGTCCACCAGAGCAATGGTAGTCTGGCCCACCGGCAGGTCAAAGCCAATCTGTGATCCCTGACCCGTGGGCAGGGGCTGCACAAAGGCCTGCTCGGCTTCGCTCAGCTGCTCAGGAGCCAGCGTACCGTTGGCCAGCTCGACGGCTTCGCGCAGCGTCAGCCCCTCGTCGGGCTGCACCGGCCCATCCTCAGGACTGGTGACCCGCAGACTGTAGCCCGTCAATGCCGACTGCCCTACCACAGGCGTCACCGTGAGGGCCAGCCCCGACACGCTCAGGGCGACGGCACCACATCCTATCCACCACTGCTGCTTCATTCCTCACCTCCTGGGGCCGTGTCTGTTACCTCGGGCTGAAAGGCCTCGGGGGGTGCCTCGGGCGTTAAGCCGGGCTCGAGCACCTCGGTTTCGCCTACTGGAGGCTCGGGGATGTCGGTTAGGGCTGCCTCATCAACGTAAGAGTCCTGCTGCTGGGGCGGCGACACCGGCTGCACCCCAAAGCCGTTAAACAACTGGTTGACCTTAGCGGTAATGCCAAAGTAAGGACCGCTGGCCGAGCGGTAGCCGCCGCCGCCCACAAACGAGCCGTCATTGGCACCGCCAAAGCTGTAGCCCAGCCCCAGCCGCACATCGGGGGTGAGGTAGTAGCCTGCCTCCAGCGCAAAGCCGGTTTCGTTGTAGCCCACGGCGGGCTGCCCCAGCCAGCGCACCTCAGCTCCCACATCCCAGCGGTAGGCAAACCGATAGGTAGCCCGGGCCTGAGCCAGGTGAATGCTGTTGGAGAAGCCAAAGTTTTCGGCCAGGTTGGCCGTGCTGTAGCGCAGTCCGTACTTACCGTAAAATTCCCAACGGTAGCTGGGGGCGTAGATACCCTCTAGCGCCAGGGTGTGGTCCTGGGCCTCGGAGCTGGTGCCCTGCAAAATACTGTCAGGGGTACTGCCGGGGTTGCGGCGATACTCATAGCTGAGCAGGCCGTTGAACTGATCGCTGACCGGGTTGCGGTAGGCCAGCCCCAGACGCAGGCTAGCGGAATTGCCCAGGGCATCGGTGATGGTCTGGTTGGCAAAATTGGCCAGGTCAAACCGGGCCAGACCGGTGAGCGAGTCGGTAATTTTGCCAGCGGCAGCGGCCCCCAGTACGATGTTGCTTGACCCCGGCGAGTCGCGATACTCAAAGCGACCGCTGGCCTGCCAGTCGGGGTTGTCGGTGTACTCTAGCCCCACCGAATAGACGGTAGAGGCCAGCAGCCCCAAGGATGACGAGCCCCCCTGGCCCACTGCAAAGGGCTGAGCGAACTGCTGGCCCGCCCCGGTGAGGTTAAAGCCGTCGCCAAAAATGCGCTCAAAGCCAAACGTGGCCCGTAGGCCAGGAGCCAGCACCAGGCGGTGATTGAGGCCGATCGCCCCCTGGCCGGTGATGCCGTTGTAGCCCCCCAGCAGCGAGTAGCGGTTGGTCAGGGATGTATTTTCGTCCAGCTCGTAGTCGACCAGGGTGTCGAGGCTGGTAATCGAACTCGGCCCGCTGCCCCCCGATAAAAACTGCTGGGCCAGCCGCAGGCTCACCCCCGGCTGCACCGCCCACTCCAGGCCCACTGTATTGCGGGTGGGGTAGAGGGGGTCGGTGGTGCCCAGGTTCAGCTCGCTCTGGGCCAGGGCGCTGAGGGTTTCGGTCAGCGGCAGGTTTAGCCGCGACACCAGCTGGTTGGCGTTGGCCGAGGTATTGGCAATGCGATCGCTGCGGTTGCGGTTGACGAAATCGATGCCCAGGGTGGCAGAGCCAAACTGCTGCACAATTCCGGCCCGCAGCTCGGTCAGGGTATTGTCTACCCGCCCGCCCTGAATAGCGGTTTGGCCGGGGCGCAGCAGCCCGGCGGCAGAGGTTTGAACGGCGGCGGCGGTGCCGAGATTGCGCTCCTGATCGACCACGGCGCGGAGGCGGGTTTGAGGCCCGACCTGGGCCAGCACCTGGCCGCCCCAGCGGGTTTGCCCTGGGCGAAAGGTGCTGGTGGCGGTATTGTTAAAGCCGCTGTCGGTAGAGCGGTAGAAGGCCTGCCCCGTCACTCCGTCAAAGGGGGTGCCGCTCAGCTCGATGCGGTAGGCGTTGCCCTGGTTGTTGGTGGCCCCCGCGTTGAACGTCGAGCGCGCAAATTCGCCCGAAATCAGGCCCTGCTCGCCCAGGGGAAAGAGCAGGTCAACGCCATAGAGGGTGAAGTCTTGCGCCCCCTGATCCTCGTTGAGTACCGTAGCTCCGACCACACCACCGTCGTCGCCGTTGGGGCGGTACTGCAGGCGGCCAGCGTAGAGGTTGCCCCGTACCGAGGCGTCTTCGACCTGGTAGGTGACCACAATGCGCCGCACCAGCGTAACGCCCAGGGGATTGAGGTCGACCGCGTCGATGGGCTGGTCGAACAGCAGGGTGCCGCGATCGTAGTCGATGGTGTAGTCGACGCCGCGATACAGCGGCGTGCGCTCGAGCACGGTGCCGGGACGGTTAAACTCCTCGGTTTCGACAAACACATTCTCACTGCCCCGCAAAATCAGCCGCCGCGACAAAAAGTAGTAGCCGCTGGTGCCATCGGGGGCGATGGTGTCGCGCTGAAAGGGCCGCACGTTGTCGGCGTAGAGGGCGGTGAGCTGCAGGCCGTTGCCAAAGGTGTAGTTGCCCTTGAAGCCGTGCAGCTCACGCACCGTAGCCGTAAACTGCTGCGACTCACCGGCAAACTCCTGGGTGCCGTAGTCGCCCCACATGAAGTAGTCTGGCCCAGCATCGGGCACCAGCGAGTCGCGCTGAAAGCGCAGGTACAGGCTGTCGATAGAGGGGGTGAGAAAGTCGGTGGTGGAGCTGTCGCCGTAGACCGGATAGGTCTGCTCGCAGGCCTGCACATCGCGGTAGAGGCTGCTGCCATCGCAGCGATCGTTGAGGCCGCGCGTGTTGTTGTAGGCCCCGGTAAACAGCCAGTCGCCCACGGCCCCGGTGGCAAACAGCCCGCTGGTAAAGCTCACCTCCACGTCGTCGCTGAGCGAATCGGGGTTGAGAAAGTCTCTAAAGCTGCCTAGAAAGTTGGTGCCACCCCGCCCCACTCGAAAATCGACTACCCCAGAGATGATGGTGGGGCGTAGATCGGTGTAGAAGCTTACCTGGGTGGTAGCTTCTAACGCGGGATAGTCGCGGGCCAGGCTGGGGTCAACCTCCCGCAGGGTCTGGGCACTGACAAAGGCCTGCACCGTGGCGGGCTGGGCATCGAGCGGCGATCGCAGCTCAGCCTCAAACTGCCCCAGCCGGGCCAGCACCTGAAACCCACCGCGATCGCTGTCGTAGTCGGCCCCAACAAACTCCCCAGCCGTGCTGGTCAGCGTCACGACCACATCGTCTGCCAGAGGACTGCCGCCCTCTGCTGTTACCGCCCCCACCAGAGTGAGCGTCGATCGCCCGTTGGCCGGAATCTGAACCTCGCTCTCGGGAGCCAGAGTGAGGGTGTAGGCCGCCTCGGCCCCAGGCCCCACTGGCGTTAGGGGATAGGTCGAGGGCGGGTTGAGCGGCAGCTGATCGCCGCCAAACCGGAAGTCAAAAAGCTCGGCATTTTCGCGCCGATTGGCTAGCGGCACCGCCCCACCGGGTTCGACCTCCACCGCTGCGGGCAGCTGGCCCTGGGGCAGCACGGTGGCCGCCGCGATCGCCGCCTCTGGGTCAGCCCAGGTTTCTGCCGCGATCGCTGGTGCGGTCGGAGCACTCACCGCTGGCCCAGGCAGCGTCAGCTCCAGGGTTTCACCCGGAACCAAGTCTGCTGGGGGTTTTAGGGTAGAACCCTCTGCCGTGGAGCGCTCCAGATCGGAGGCCTCGACGGCGGGGGGAGCAGCTATGGCTTCCACCGTCGAGCCCCCAGAGAGGTCTAAGTCTGCCGCTGTCCCCGGAGCACCGGGGGCAGCATGACCGGGTAGCAGCAGCCCAAAAGATCCGGCCAGGGTGGTCAACAGGCCCAACCCCAGCGAACGAGAAGCCAGTGAACGAGAAGACAGAGGCATCATGACTGCTCCTCCCCAAAGGTCGGTGTAACGGCAAAGTTCATACGGCCCAGACCACCCGGCGACAGACGCACAAAGCGAGAGGCGCTGTTGTCTTCAATGCGGTAGAGGTTGGGGGCCAGCGTGTAGCCCGGCAGGCTGTACAGGTCGAGGGTGCCAACTCGGTAGCCCGGCAGCACGTTGGCCAGCGAGAACAGCCCGTCTGGGTCGGTCAAAATCCGGTTGCCATCGTCCATAAAGATGACGGCGTTGGGCACTCCAGGCTCACCGGGCTGCTGCTGCCCGTCAAAGTTCTTATCCACAAACACCCGGCCTAAGATCGTGCCGCAGTCGGACACAATGCCGGGGCGAATTGTCAGCTGAAATGGTGCCGATGCTGGCGTAAACCCTGGAGCAGCGGCCTGGGCCACGTTGCGCCCGTCGCCGCGCACCGCATCGGGTGTAATCAGCACGCCGTAGGCGATCGATACCGAGGCACCCGGCTCAAGTGACGCGAACGTCAGCGTCAGACTGCTGTCGGCAATCTCCTGCTGCGTGGGCTGGAGCGGGGTGGTCTCTACCGAGTTGGGCACATAGATCAGGCCTCGGGGCAGCTGGTCTGTAATCGTCAGCGGGGTTGCCGCTCGACTCGAAGGATTTGTTACGAGCAGTCGATAGACCACCACATCCCCGGGCTCTGCCGCCGCGCGATCGGCGGTCTTGACAATGCGTAGAGGCACAATGGTTTCGCCAACCCGGGTTTCGTTGGAGGCGACGGTCACCGGCCCCTCAGGGCCGTCAAACTGGGCCGTCGCCTGGTTAACAAATACTCGACTCTGAGCCTGCGCCACCGGTGACGGTGGCCCGACATAGCTTAGGCAATAGCTTAAAACCAGGGTCAGCAAGAACAGCAGCCCCCGGTATAGTTGTCGCTGATTACGTCTCACACCACCCCTCTGAGACCACTCTTCACACCACTGACACCCCGGTTGGCCGTAGCCCACCTGCGTCTTCGATTCACTCCTGGAGGGCGTTAAGCCCTGGCGTCAACGACCGAAAGGAATATCTTGTCGTCGTCAAACTCGCCAAATCATACCAAGGGCATCCGTAAATACCCATAAATTCCCTGTTAAGTTTTTTTATGGGATCCGGATTTTCTCAATGCACCCTGGGGCAGCCCTGGCCGCTGCTGCCGATCGCAGCCCCAGCGCGGGCCACCGCAAGTTGGGCTAGACCATATCACAGCGGTTATATGAAATTCATAAAGGCAGCTCTTGCTGTGCTTTGCTAATCTCAGGCCAAAAGCATTTCGGCCTGAGATTCTGTCGTTAACGCTGAGGCATAACGCCATGACAGGTAAGGGGCACATTGCGCAGATTAATATCTCGGCCGGTGGGGTACCCAAGCTAGCGGTCATGACCGCCCAGGCTACCGCCCTCGGCCTCAGCGGCGACCAGCAGCGCGATCTCAAATTTCACGGCGGGCCCGATCGCGCCCTGTGCCTGTGGTCTTTAGAGGTGATCGAAACCTTGCAGTTAGAAGGCCACCCCATCGCCCCCGGCAGCGCAGGCGAAAACCTCACCCTGGCCGGTCTAAACTGGGCAGAACTGGGGCCAGGCAGCCAGCTTCAGCTGGGGGAACAGGTGCGGGTTGAAATTACCGACTACGCCCCGCCCTGCCGCACCATCATGCGCTGGTTTAGCGATCGCCGCTACAGCCGCATTAGCCATACCCACTACCCCGGCAGCAGTCGGCTGTACGCGCGGGTGCTGCAGCCGGGGCAGCTGACCACGGGCGATCGCGCTACGGTGGCAGTTGCTAGGCTGGGGTCTGCGCCATCGGCCCCGAGGGCATGAGGCTTGCCCGCGCCCATGTCTGCCCCAACCGTTCTCCTTTGCCCAGAACCCCTATACAATGACCTCAGGCAGGGACTTCAAAGGGGTCCTAGAAGCATAATGATTTGGGATGACGGCATTCCGGTCATTTCACCCTTGCCAACATTACATTCAGCTCGGCTAGCGGATATTCACCATGACCATACTATCGGGACTATCGAACGAATTTTTGTTGACGGCAGGGCTGTACGCTGGCATCGCCGGAACTTATTTACTGGTGGTGCCCCTGGCTCTGCTCTTTTATGTGCGGCGGCGCTGGTACATCGCCGGGTCCATCGAGCGCACCCTGCTGTACGGGCTGGTCTTTGTCTTCTTCCCCGGAATGCTGCTGTTTAGCCCCTTTCTCAACTTCCGCCCCCAGCCGCGTGACATTAAGGCCTAGCGAGCATGCGACGCATTGACGTAATTGCCGTTGGCTTCGGCATTTTTCTGGCTGGAGGCGGGCTGTTTTTGGGCTTTCGGCTGTTTGGCCTCGACGGTATCTCCGCTGGAATCTGGAGCCAGGCGGTGATGGTAGGCGGCGTAGTGGCCTGGTTAGCCAGCTATCTGCTGCGGGTGGTCACCCGCAATATGACCCTCAACCAGCAAATGGATGACTACGAGTCGGCGGTGCTCCAGCGGCGGCTCGACGAGCTGAGCCCAGAGCAGCTGACCGCCCTACAGGAAAAGCTGGACCAGGAAAAATAGACGCGGTGCCTCTCTTGCCCTAGAGTGCTGTATTGGGCGAATGATTTGCCCCAGTCTCTTTGGTCAATTTCTCTGGACTCAGTCTTCGGTACCTCGCTATGGCCCTTGTTTCCGATCGCTTTCGTGACCTGCGAGCGCGGGGCGAATGTGCCCTGATTCCCTTTATCACCGCTGGCGACCCCGATTTAGAAACGACCGCTGCGGCCCTGGGGGTGCTTGACCAAAACGGGGCCGACTTCATCGAGCTGGGGGTGCCCTACTCCGACCCCCTGGCCGATGGCCCGGTGATTCAGGCTGCCGCCACCCGCGCCCTGGAGAAAGGGGTCACCCTCGATGCCGTGCTCTCGATGGTGAAGGGGCTACAGCTGCAGGCCCCGCTGATTTTGTTCACCTACTACAACCCCATTCTCAACCGGGGCATCGATCGCTTTATGGCCGATATCGCGGCGGCGGGGGTAGCCGGGCTGGTGGTGCCCGACCTGCCCCTAGAGGAGGTCGAGGCGCTGCTAGCCGCTGCCGCGACCGCCGGTATCGACGTCACTCTGCTGGTGGCCCCGACCTCGCCGCCCGATCGCATTCAGGCGATCGCAGCCCAGGCCCAGGGGTTTGTGTACCTGGTCAGCGTCACCGGCGTAACGGGCACCCGCAGCGAGCTGCAAGGCCGGGTTAAAGACCTGATCGATGGCCTCAAGCAAACCACCGACAAACCCGTCGGCGTAGGCTTTGGCGTCTCAGACCCCGACCAGGCTCAGCAGCTCAAAGCCTGGGGGGCCGACGGCGTGATTGTGGGCAGCGCCTTTGTCAAACGGCTGGCCGCCGACGCCCCGGAGACGGCCCTGTCCACCATCGGTGACTTTTGCCGCCGCCTCAAGGCCGCCATTGCTTAGCCATTATCTAGCCATTGCCTAGATCGTGCGATCGCCCCTAGGTCCGTTGCCAGGCCTGAGCATAGGTCGGGCGCAGGTAGCTCGCCGCCGCCTCGGGGGGTTGGGGTCGCCCAAACAGGTAGCCCTGCATGCCGGTGCAGCCCAACTCGTGTAGACACAGGCTTTGGGCGGTGGTTTCTACCCCCTCGGCTACCAGGCTGAGCGAAAGCCCCTGGGCCATAGCAATAATGGCGTTGACCATAGCCTGGTCAACCGGACTGTGGGGCAGGTCTTTGACAAAGGCGCGATCGATCTTGAGGCCATCGAGGGGAAACTGCTTCAGGTGACTGAGGCAGGAATAGCCGGTGCCAAAGTCATCCATCGAAATTTTGACCCCCAGACGGCGCAGGTCTTGCAGCCGCTCAATGGAGGTGGCCATATCGGCCATCGCGGCGGTCTCGGTAATTTCTAGCTCCAGGTGGGCGGGGGGCAGGCCGGTTTCTTTCAGCACGGTGGCCACGGTGTTGACTAAATTGGGATGCTGCAGCTGCCGGGCCGATAGGTTGACCGCCAAGTTTACCAGGGGCAGCCCGGCCCGCTGCCAGGCCATCACCTGGGCGCAGGCGGTGCGCATGACCCAGGCCCCAATGGAAACAATCAAGCCATTCTCTTCGGCCAAAGGAATAAATTGACAGGGAGCCACCAGCCCCAGGGTGGGGTGTTGCCAGCGCAGCAGGGCCTCCATTTGCACAACTTCGCCGGTCGCCACATTCACCTGGGGCTGGTAGTAGAGCACAAACTCGTCGCGCCCCAGGGCGTGATGCAAAAAGGTCTCTAGCTTCAGCCGCTGGGCGGCTTCGGTGCTCAGACTTTGGGTGTAGAACTGGTAGTTGTTGCGGCCCTGCTGCTTGGCCCGGTACATCGCGGCATCGGCATTTTGCAGCAGGGTGGTCATGTCCTGCCCGTCTTGGGGAAACAGGGCAATGCCCAGGCTAGCCGTGACGTGCAGCTCGTGGTTTTGCAGCAAAAAAGGTGGGGTTAGCTGGTCAGCAATGCGTCGAGCTACCTTGGCCGCATCGTTAGAACTGGCCAGGTTGGGCAGAATCAGGGTAAATTCGTCGCCGCCCCAGCGGGCCACAATGTCTTCGGCCCGCAGGGCCGCGCTCACTCGCTGGGTCACCTGCTGCAGCAGCAGATCGCCCACGGCGTGGCTGAGGGTGTCGTTGATGGTTTTGAAGTGGTCGAGGTCTAAAAAAATGACCGCCAGCATTTGCTCGCTCTGGCTGGTGCGGGCGATCGCCTGGGGCAAATGCTGGTCAAAAAAGGCGCGGTTGGGCAGCCCGGTCAACGCATCGTGGTACACCTGATAGCACATCTGGGCCTCGGTTTGCTGGCGCTTGAGGGCTCCTCCCAAACTGGCGGCCACCGCCACCAAAATTGACTCGTCGCTGGCGCTCCACTCCCACTCCTGCTGGCAGGCGTCGAAGCCGATGTAGCCCCACAGCTCAGCGTCAATGAAGATCGGCACCATCAAAATAGATAAAATGCTGTCCCTCAGCAGCACCGCCTGCTCAGCGGCAGGCATATGGCGAGTTAGCGAGCAGATTGATTTGCCCTGCTGGAGGAGAGTCAGCCAGCGCTCGAGGCCCAGGGCGCGGTAGCTCTGGTCTTGCCAGTAGGGCTGACCCATGCCGGAGGCCGTAGTTGAGGTCGTCCACTCGTAGCGCAGGGTCATGGCCGGTTCGCCCGTCACCGACTGGGGATGGTGGGTGTAGACGTAGGCGCGATCGGCGGTGGCGGCCTGGCCCAGGCGGGCCAGCACCTGGGGAATCGCCTGGTGCACATCGGCGGTGGTGAGCAGGCACTGGCTGGCCTCGGCTACCCCCTGCAGCAGGCGATCGCGGCGCAAAATGGCCGCCTCTCCCCGCTTGCGATCGGTAATGTCTTCGACGGTGCCCTCGTAGCCAATCAGCACCTGGCGATCGTCGTAGATCGCCCGCGCCGACTCCGAAATCCAGATCACGGCACCGTCTTTGCGGTATACCTCAGACTCAAACCCCAGCACCGACCCATTCGCCCAGATCAAGTCGATAAACTCCTGGCGACGACCGGGCTGCACGTAGAGCTGCCGGTTGATATCGGTCAAATTTTGAATCAGGTCCTGGGGTGAACGGTAGCCGTAGATCCTGGCCAGCATCGGGTTTACGGTCAAATACTGGCCCTGGGGCGTGCTTTGAAACATGCCTTCGACGGCGTTTTCAAAGATGCTGCGGTACTTGGCTTCGGCTCGCATCAGCGAGAGCTCGGTCTGCCGCCGCTCCAGGGCCAGGGCCAAATCAGCGGTTACGACCCGCAGCAGGTCAACCTCAGCCTCGTCCCACAGCTGGGGGGTGGTGCAGTTGCTAAACCCCATCACCCCTCGCAGCTGGTTTTGAATCACCAGGGGCAGCAGCAGCAGCGACTTGACGTAGCTGGGCGCGCTGGTCAGCACCTGTCGCTGGAGGTCAGAAAAGTCGGCCTCGACCAGGTTGATCACCTGCCGCTGCTCTAGGGTGACATACCAGTCGGCAAAGAGCGGCTCGATTGGCATCGTTTGAAATCTGGGATCGTCGACGGTAGACGGTACCTCAGGGGCTGACCACTCAACTCGCTGCACCAGGGTTAAAGACTGCAGTGACGGGTTTCGGGGTAGGTCATAGATTCCCTGGGGCTCGTAGCCTCCCTGCAGCTCGTAGTAGTAAACCCGGCTAGCTCCAGAGATTTCACCTAAGGCCGCAAAAATTTGGGTAATGGAGCGCTCCTGCCAGCCCCACTGCCAGGCCAACAGCTGCCGCTGAATCTCGGCCAGGGTGGCCAAAACCTGCTCTCGTCGCTTGAGCGTTTGCTGGTCAGCAATCTGTTGGGTGATATCTTCAAAGGTGCACAGCACGCCAATCACGGTGCCCCTGGGGTCGCGCATGGGCAGACGGCTACAGTCAACCCACCCCAGCTGGCCGTTGGGGTGGGTCTGGGGCTCAATGGCGTGGAGGTCAGCCATACCGTGGGTCATCACCAGGCGATCGCGGGCGCTACGGTAGGCCGCCTCTTCGGCACTGAGGCAGGGCAGATCGCCGTCGGTGCCCCCAACAATATCGGCTGGGGTAGCGAGCCCCATGGCGTTGGCAAAGGCCTGGTTGCAGCCCAGATAGCGACCCTGGCTATCTTTCCAAAACAGGGGCTGGGGAATGCTGTCGAGCACCAGCTCTAGCAAATCTTCGCGAGCTTCCAGGGCCTGCTCTACCTGGCGCAGGGCGGCCTCCGACTGCTTCAGAGGCGTGATGTCGGTAATAAAGCCCTCAATGCCGACCACTACCCCTTGCTCACCCACCACGGCAGTCCCCTTTTCCCACACCCATTTCTCCTCGCCGCTGCGGGTGTGAATGCGGTATTCCACCTCGTAGGCCTGGCCAAACTCGATCGCCCGCTGAATGCTCTCCAGCACCTGGGGCAGATCGTCGGGGTGGGTAATCGTGTTGTAGGAGACGGCGCTATTTGGGCTGAGCAGCTCCGCTGGCTGATAGCCGGTCAGCGGGTAGCACCCGGCGCTGAGGTAGCGCATCGACCAGGTGGCATCTCCATCGGCCTGAAACACAATCCCCGGCATCACGTCAATTAAGCGCTGGGGGGCCGCAGGCTGGCCCGACGACAAACGACGCTGACCCAGCAGCACCAGGGTAAGCCAGTGCAGCACAGAGGAGGGGGGAGGACTAAGCCGAGCCGAACGATGACTATCTGTGGCGTCAGGGCAACAAAACTCAGAATCGTACATAGGTGATCGGCATGGTGGGTTCCGGCCCCACGACTATGTGACTTAATATGCCCAAACTACCGCTAGGAATGCTGTCTGACCGTGCTCTAGCGACCGTTATCGACCTGAGATGGCGCGCGCTCGGCTAACCTGGGCAATCTCTAGGTACCGCTTAGCTCACTGTATCAGTCTTAGTCGGCAGGGGCCGGAGGGGCCAGCGCGATCGCCTGCACCAGACTCACCAGGGCCTGCGGCAGCGGTTGGGTGAGTACTTCTGGGCAGGCTACCAGGGGCAGATTTAGGGCCTGGGCCGCCGCCCAATCGACGGGAGGCACTGGGGCCAGCAGCGGTAGACGGGCCAGGTCAGGCTGACGAGCCAGGGCCTGTAGGTAGGCGATCGAGACCGGCATTGCCCCGTCTAAAATCACCGCCTGGGGCTGCCACACCCGGCTGAGCAGGTTGGCCTGCTGCAGATCGTCGACCTGCAGCAGGCGGCAGTGGTACCGCTGCAGCCAGGTTTGCACAAGCGGGGGCAAAACGCCCTCTGCCTTGCCCGGCCGCAGCAGCAGCATGGTCAATCCCTTGAGAGACGCCAGCGAAACGGGCGGAGTTAGGCAAATTTGATCGAGGGTTGGCCGCAGCCCCTGGGCCAGGGTTTCGGTGAAGAGCGTTTTGGGCAGGGTCGCCCCTGAGTCCGCAGCGGCCTGGTTGGGATTGAGGTTTGAATCGAAACCCTGGCCGCTGCTGGGGCCGTCGTCAGGGCTGGCTCTGGCCGATCTCAGGCTAACGACTCCAGCTATAGCCAAACGCTGCACCAGAGCTAGACAGCCGGTGGCAGTCGTCGGAGCATCGGCCAGGGACTCCCAGTGGATCAGGGTACAGGGCGGCGACAGGCGAGCCTGCAGTGCCGCCATGGTTTGGCAACTAGGGGCTACCGCCAGGCGGTAGGGGCTACCTCGCAGGCTGCTGTAAACCTGCTCAACAAGGGTTTCGCTGGCGCTAGCCAGCAGCACCAGCACGGTTTCGCTGGCGCTGCTAGCCCTGGTGGGCAGCAGCAGGGTAATGCGGCTCCCCCAGGTGGGCGTACTGTAACCACTCAGCTCACCGCCCTGGAGCTGGCTAAAGCGACGCGCTAGCCCCAGCCCCAGCCCTTCCAGCGATTCGGGGTCGGGCTGCGGGTCGGGCCGCGATCGCCGCTCGGCAGGCATCGCTGCCCCTAAGGGTGGCCCTGGGTTAGCGATCGCCGTTGAGCTCCAAAGGGTAAAGCTCAGCCAGTTGCCCCACGGCTCGACCAGCAGACCGGCTGGGATAGCACCGTGGGCAATCAGGTAGCCCAAAACGTAGTGCAGGCTTTGACGCAGGCGCAGCGGGTCAGCCTGCACCCAGCCCTCGGCGGTAGCCAGGCAAACGCTAAACTCCTCGGCCCAGGTCGCAGCGGTTTTGAGCGCAGGCTGGGCGCTTAAAAAACTGGGCACCAGCTCGTCGGCCAGGGGCTGGAGGTAGACTCGCTCCAGACTGAGGCTAATTTGACCCGCCTCCAGCCGCATCCAGTCGATCAGCAGGTTGACCAGGCCCGTGAGTTTGCGAATGGCCTGCTGAATCAGGCTGACGTAGCGAAACTGGCGCTCATTCAGCTGGCCCACCCGACTGTCGAGCAGCAGGGTAGACAACCCCAGCAGCGTCGTCATTGGAGTCTTGAGAGCATGGCTCAGCTCTAGCACCCAGGCCCGCTGTCCCCCCGCCCCCTGGGCCGACTCAGGGGGGAGGGCAGTACTGCTCTCAGTCGCACCGGCCCCTGACGCACTGGCCCCTGCCAGTCTTAGCTCAGGCGCGCTCGATTTGGCCTCAAGGGCTAGCCAGCCGAGCAGTCGAACCGGGTTCAAAACCCCCAAATACTGACCATCGGAATCTACCACAACTAACGGACGCGAAGGCATTCCCTGTACCAGCCGCCCCAGGTTGCTTAGCGCCGGGATGTCTAACGCTTGGCTGGCAGAAACTTCAACCACGGGCTCTAGCCATAGTTGACAGTCAAACACCCGGAGCTCAGCACTGGCCCCAGAGGACCGGCCCTGGGCGTGATGACAGGCCCACAGCTGTCCCAGGGTCAGGGTACCTAGGGGGCGGTGCTCGTCATCAACCACGATGATGTGGCTAGGTGCAACCGAGCTGCCCTGAACGGCCCCCGCGGGCTGGCCTAAACCCTGGGCAATCTCGCCTAGGGGCGTAACCAGGCCGTAGGCTGGAGCAGGCGTTAAAAAATAGTCGAGGGGCGGCAGCGCCATGGGCTAATCCCCTAGGGGTTTGATTCCAGATTTAGGGGCAGGCTGTATTCTGGCAACCAACCTTTACAATTGACAATATCTCGGTTTTGCTCACGTTCTCACGCAGTGTTGCCTTTGTTGACAGCTTCTGGCCAAAGGTTTAAGAAACACTGTCACTGTCTGCCCTGGGGTGTGTCACCCTGCCGTTCTTCCCGTTGTCCTGCTCGTTACCCATCGCCCCTTGGTTTCTCCCCTTCAGATCTATCGCCTGACCCACGCTGATCAGGATAAGCAGGCTCCCGATTTGAATCTGGATCCGAGCCGATATGTAGTGCATCCGACGGCCCTGATTGGCGACGCCCTAGACTGGCTCCAGAGCCGTCCTGACCCGCCCGACTGCCTGGTGGTTGACGAGCAGGTGTGGCAGGATGCCCTCAGACCCGCCCTGCAAGAACTCAACCTGGTGCTGCCGGTGGTGGTACTGGTAAGCAATCGGGAGGCGATCGCGCGGCCCGTGCCCCAGTCTGACCAGTATTCAGGGACTGTTGTACATCATTCCCTAGAGGCGCTGTCCCAGGTCGATCGTGCTATTCAGACCGCCATTCAGGAGTTTTTACGCCACTCAAATGCCAGCCAGGCAGATTCCACCACTGCGTCTGCTCATGAGTCTAGCTCCCTGGTTGCCAACCTCAGCAACCAGCAACACCAGCTCACCGAAAAACTCAAGGCCCGGCTGGGCTACCTGGGGGTTTACTACAAACGCAACCCCAGCCAATTTTTTCGCCACCTGAACCGGGAAGACCGCCAGGCGTTGCTCGACCAGCTCAAGAGCGACTACCGCAAGATTGTTTTGGCCTATTTTGCCAGCAACGTTAAGCTCAACCTCAACCAGCTGATCGATGACTTTGTCGATCAGGCCTTTATGTCTGACATCTCGGTAGCCCAAATTGTTGAAATTCATATGGAGCTGATGGATACCTTCTCCAAGCAGCTTAAGCTGGAGGGGCGGAGCGAAGAAATTTTGCTCGACTACCGCCTCACTCTGATCGACGTGATAGCCCATCTCTGCGAAATGTACCGGCGATCGATCCCCCGTGAACCCTAGCCTGTGCCCTCAAAAAGAAGGCTATGCGCCCCAAAAACTTCCCGATACAATCACCCCTATTCCTGTCAACCACAGCGTTCCATGAGCTCCGTTAAAAAGACCTACATCCTCAAGCTCTACGTCGCGGGCAACACTCCCAACTCCATTCGCGCCCTCAAAACCCTCAACAATATTTTGGAAGAAGAATTTCAGGGGGTTTATGCCCTGAAGGTCATTGACGTGCTTAAAAACCCGCAGCTGGCCGAGGAAGACAAGATTTTGGCGACTCCCACCCTGGCCAAAATTCTGCCGCCGCCGGTACGCAAAATCATTGGCGATCTGTCCGATCGCGAGCGGGTGCTGATTGGTCTCGACTTGCTCTACGATGAGCTGCGCGAAGACGATATCTACGGGTAGCCCGCGATCGCACGGCCAGTCCCTAGCCGATCGAGCTGGAGCCGGGCTGTATCCACAGCCCTGGAGAGATGTCGCCTACCAGGTGAATGGCGCATTAGTTCGACCGCTGCGGTCTGTACCTGCCTCCGCTACAGACCTGTTCACCCTTGATCTAGGCGCTGGAGCAACGGCTCGCGCGGGTAGACTAAGACCCTCAGGTCGAGTAGCAAATTCTAAAGCTCAGGTAACCACCTCAATCGATCGCCCAACGGGCTCAAAATCCTTTAGATTAGCCGCCTCAGGGTATGCTTGATCCTCAGGATGTCCTGTAAGTTATTAAGGGCCGTCATTCTGCCCGATACCTGTAACCATCTCCCATGACAGACTCTGACCAAACCGAACTGCAGACCTCTGTGCGACCCGTCGGCGTGCAGAAGATACGCACAACCATAGAGGGCTTTGACGACATTAGCCACGGTGGCCTGCCAGCCGGGCGATCGACCCTGGTCAGCGGCACCTCGGGAACCGGCAAAACCCTGTTTGCGGTGCAGTTTATCTACAACGGCATCACCCAGTTTGACGAGCCTGGGGTATTTGTCACCTTTGAAGAGTCGCCCGAAGACATCATTCAAAACGCCTACAGCTTTGGCTGGAACCTGCAGCGCCTGATTGACGACGGCAAGCTGTTTATTCTCGATGCCTCCCCCGACCCCGAGGGGCAGGATGTGGTAGGCAACTTTGACCTCTCGGCGCTGATCGAGCGCATCCAGTACGCCATTCGCAAATACAAGGCCCGGCGGGTCTCGATCGACTCGGTGACGGCGGTATTTCAGCAGTACGACGCCGCCTCGGTGGTGCGGCGCGAGATCTTTCGCCTGGTGGCCCGCCTTAAGCTGATGGGCGTGACCACCGTCATGACCACCGAGCGCCTGGACGAGTACGGCCCGGTAGCCCGGTTTGGGGTAGAAGAATTTGTCTCCGACAACGTGGTGATCGTGCGCAACGCCCTGGAGGGGGAGCGCCGTCGCCGCACGATCGAAATTCTCAAGCTGCGGGGCACTACCCACATGAAAGGGGAGTATCCCTTCACCATTACCAACGACGGTGTCAACATCTTCCCGCTGGGGGCGATGCAGCTGACCCAGCGATCGTCCAACGCGCGGGTGTCGTCTGGAGTGCCTACCCTCGACGAAATGTGCGGCGGCGGCTTCTTCAAAGATTCCATCATCCTGGCTACCGGGGCGACGGGCACGGGCAAAACCCTGCTGGTCAGCAAGTTTTTGGTGGATGGCTGCAAGCACGGCGAGCGAGCCATTTTGTTTGCCTACGAAGAATCTCGCGCCCAGCTCTCCCGCAACGCCTACTCCTGGGGGGTCGACTTTGAGGCGATGGAAGAGCAGGGGCTGCTAAAGATTATCTGCGCCTACCCCGAGTCGGCGGGTCTAGAAGATCACCTGCAAATCATCAAAACCGAGATCTCGCAGTTTAAGCCCTCGCGGGTGGCGATCGACTCGCTCTCCGCCCTCGATCGCGGCGTCAGCAACAATTCCTTTCGGCAGTTTGTGATTGGGGTGACGGGCTTTGCCAAGCAGGAAGAAATTACCGGCTTTTTCACCAACACCACCGAGCAGTTTATGGGGCTGCACTCGATCACTGAGTCGCACATTTCCACCATTACCGACACCATTTTGATGCTGCAGTACGTCGAGGTGCGCGGCGAATTGTCGCGAGCAATCAACGTCTTTAAAATGCGCGGCTCGTGGCACGACAAGGGCATTCGTGAGTACACCATCAACAGCCAGGGACCAGACATCAAAGACTCGTTCCGCAACCTGGAGCGGATCATCAGCGGCTCGCCCACCCGTATCGCGGTGGACGAAAAGAGCGAGCTATCGCGCATTATTCAGGGTGTGCAGGGAGATTCAGAGCTGTAGAGAGGTAGGGAATTGGACAGCCGGGATGGCTATCCCACAAGAATATCTTTATAGGCTATTAACTTTAGACGAGTAGGCACGCTCTCCCATGATATAGGTGGCGGCTACGGCGCGATCGCCCCCCATAATCACCAGCGAAAACAGCAGATCCTCTAGCCCTTCCAGGGTTTCGGGAATGCCCCCCTCGTTGCGCAGGGCCAGCAGCGGGGTTGCCTGAGGGTCGAGCACCACAACGTCAGCCTCTTTGCCGGGCTCAAAGCTGCCCAACTTGTCTTCCAGACACAGCGCCCTGGCCCCGCCCAGGGTAGCGAGAAAGAGCGCTTTGAAGGCCGAGAGCTTTTGGCCCCGCAGCTGAGCCACTTTGTAAGCTTCGTTGGTGGTTTGCAGCAGCGAAAAGCTGGTGCCCGCCCCCACATCGGTACCCAGGCCGACTTTGACCGGGTGCTCGGGGTTTTTGGCCTGCTCGATGCGAAACAGACCGCTGCCCAAAAACAGGTTGGAGGTGGGGCAGAAAGAAATCGCCGCCTTGGCCTCGGCAAGCCGCTGAAATTCAGCATCGGTGAGCTGCACGCCGTGGGCAAACAGCGATCGCTCCCGCACCAGCCCCGTCTGGTCGTACACGTCTAAATATCCGGCGTACTGGGGAAACAGTTCCCTGATCCAGGCCACCTCATTGACATTTTCGGACAGGTGAGTGTGCAGGTAGACATCGGGGAACTCATCCAGCAGGCGAGCCGCCAGCTTCAGCTGAGCTTCGGTGGAGGTGGCCGCGAACCGAGGTGTAACCGCGTAGAGCAGCCGTCCCCGCCCGTGCCACGTCTCAATCAGCGCCTTCGACTCCTCGTAGGATGATTGAGCCGTATCGCGGAGGTAGTCGGGGGCGTTGCGATCCATCATTACCTTGCCGCTGATCATGCGCAGGTGGCGAGCCTCAGCGGCCTCAAAAAAAGCCTCAACCGAGGCCGGAAACACCGCCGCAAACACCAGAGCGGTAGTGGTGCCGTTCTTGAGCAATTCATCAAGAAATAGCTCGGCTACCGACCGCGCGTAGTCAGCATCGGCAAACCTGCGCTCGGTGGGAAACGTGTAGCGGTTGAGCCACTCCAGCAGCTGCTCGCCGTAGGCCGCCATCATGCCCGTCTGGGGGTAGTGGATATGGGTATCGATAAAGCCGGGGGTAATCAGACAGCCGGTGTGGTCAACCAGAGGGCGATCGCCCAAACTAGCCGCCAAATCGGCATAGGTGCCCGTCGCCTCAACTTTTCCCTCCCGCACCAGCAGCAGCCCATCGGCAACGTAGCGCACCGCCTCGGCCTCAGGTCCATAGAAGGGATCCTTCACAAAGTCTAGCAGTGCGCCTCTGAGGGCCACAGTGCCGCCCAAAAAACCGGATGATGCCAGTGGTTGCCCCATAGATATCGTCAACCTCTACTGCCGGTTTTTGCTGCGCTTTAACCCTACATCAACGCCAAAATATCTTTCGTCCATCGTTTACTAAACTCAGAAGCGAAATCTTAACCAAAGAATGTTTAGCTGATTTTTAGCAGATCAGATCTTTCATGAAAAGTACTGTGGGGCCAAGGGTCGTGATTAAGCCATAGTCTGCGCTAGTTGACAGCCTCAGTACAAGGACAAAAGTTGGAGCGCCTGATTGAACTCAGTGCGGCGCAAGGTGAGATCGCAGGAGATACGCCGCAGGAAGTCACAGCCAAGCCGGAATAGACTCTTGGCCCTTCGCCCATGTGA
>NZ_JBNXVS010000056.1:0-32568 GCF_050565655.1 Nodosilinea sp. AN01ver1
GTCGCTCGTAACTTCGCGCTCAATCTCTACCGCTCCAACGCCTTCTCCAATATGGCTCAGGCTGAACGATTCTGTAAATTCGGCCTAGATACACTCAAGACCGTTTTTAGAATGAAATAGCCCTGGGTCTGAAAGCAGGTATCCATGACGTGAAAACCCAAAATTGACGGGCTTCCTGCGGCCAAAGACTCTACCGCCACCAGCCCGCTCCAGTCAGGCTCAAAGCGGTAGATAACCACTCGGTCTACCTCAAACAGCTGCCGCACTTCATCGGCTGTGGTTTGAAGAATTTCGTTGAGGTCTAGCGACTGCCGAATGCGCTGGGTGACAGCCGCAACGATGCGCTCAGACTCGCTTTGATGCTGTACCTGCGGTGCGCCTGGCTGCCAAGGTTCTAAGTCTAGCGTGACGGGTTTGGGGGCAAAGTGAGGGGTTATCTTGGTCGGCACCGCGCTGGGTTTAGCGATTAAATAGCCCTGGGCAAAGTTGGTGCCTCGCTCCTGGAGCCAGTTCAGTTCTTCAACACATTCAATTCCTTCCGCAACGGTTTGAATATTTAGCTTTTGGGCAATCTCCAAGAGTTTTTCGGTGATCGATGCTTTGTAGATATCGAGGTGGACGTTCCGAATCAGCTCCATATCGAATTTGACAAAATCGGGACGCAGCTGGTGCAGTAAATTTAGACCAGAATAGCCAGATCCTAAATCGTCTAACGCTACCGCAAAGCCAGCCTCTCGGTAATAGTTCAGCACCGTTTTCAGGTGGTCTAAATCCTGCGGATTGTCTGACTCGACAACTTCGAAGACTACTTGAGCGTGGGAAATTCCAGCTTTATCGATGGCCTCTACAGTACTTCGCAGGCAGGATACCGGATCGTAGAGAGCCGTAGGCGTAAAGTTGATAAAAATACGCCCATTCAGCTGATGCTGACTGGCTTGGGCGATCGTGCTCAGCCGCGCTGCCCGATCGAGCTGCGGCAGCAGGCCTGCTTCGGTGGCTAGCTCAAAGATTGCCCCAGGCATAACCAAATTGCCCTGCTCGTCTAGCCCTCGCAAAAGCGACTCGTAGCCAAAAATTTGAGAGGTATCTTGAATAGAAACAATCGGTTGAAAGTGACTGGTAAAGCGATCGCTCGCCAGCATATCGACTAGCCAGTCGGACTGGCTCACCTTAATAAATCGCTGTAGCGAAGCGATGTCGCTAAAATCTTGTAGCTGTGGCTGAACGGCACCACGCACGAATAAAACCTGGGTTTCTTTTAATTCTCTTGGGGCCAGAAGTTGAGCTAAGTGGCGAGCAACCTCTTGGGCCTGACCCGATTTGCAGGCAACGCTTAAACCCGGTCGCTCTTGCATCAGTTCAAACTCAAGCGAGGCCTGTTTTAGACAAGGAACTACCTTTTTCAGAGTGTGGGGCACCGGAAACCAGAGAAACAGCCGTCCAGCTTCTCTAGATTGACATCGACCAATGTTATGACAAGCACAGGTCCTAGAGGCCGATATTCCCATAGCTAAGTTCCGCATTCATGACGAGCGAACTTAGTATTCCCAGCCCTGTTAAAGTAAGGCTACACCTTAAGCTAAATGGCCTAATTTTAGTTGCATTGCTTTAACAAATTATGCGATTGCTGGATTTGGTATCACCCTCATTTGCTCATCGAATCCTGATGTAAACCCAAAGCGCTTTAGCTCCCCTAAATATTGCGAATCACTCGACAGGGGTTCCCCACCGCCACCACATCGGCGGGAATCGATTTCGTCACCACGCTGCCCGCGCCAATGGTGCTGTTGTCGCCAATCGTCACTCCGGGGCAGACAATTACGCCGCCGCCCAGCCACACATTGTTGCCGATGGCAATGGGAGCTGCCAGCTCTAGCCCGGTCAGCCGCACGGCGGGGTCGGTGGGGTGGTAAGCCGCGTAGATCTGCACGTTGGGCGCAATCAGTACGTTGTCGCCAATCGTCACCCAGGCACAGTCGAGAATGGTGCAGTAGGCGTTGATGTAGAGGTTTTTACCGGCGCGAATATGGCCGCCGTAGTCGCAGAAGAAGGGCGGTGTAATCTCGAAGCTGGGGCCGATGGTGTGAAAGAGCGATCGCACCACTTCCTCCCGTACCTCAAGCTCCTCCGGTCGCGACTGATTGAATGCGTACAAATGGGTCTGTGCCGCCCGCCGCAGCGCCACCAGCTCCGGATCCGCCGCCCGGTAGAGTTCTCCCGCCAGCATTTTCTCCCGCTCAGTTTTGGTCATCTCGAGAATCTCCTATAGCAAAAGAAAAGATCCCAGGGTTCTTAAAGAACCCTGGGATCTGGAGGCATCAAAGGGGAATCTAGCCCACCAGTTCTTTTACCTTGGCCATGATGCCGTCGGGGTCAATACCCTGGTGAATAAACTGCTCCCACAGGCCGCCGCTGCCCTCTTCGTGGGTGCCGATGTGGGCGAACTTGGGCGTGTAGCCCCGCTCTAGCAGCCAGGTGCCAAAGCGGCTGCCCAGGCCGGTCTTGCGGTTAAAGGCCTCGGTCACCAGCACAAAGGGGGCCTTGCCCACCTTCGCCATAGTGTCTTCATCCACCACGTTAAGGGTAGCCTTGTTGATCAGGCCCACGTCGATGCCTTCTTGCTTCAGCCGCTCAACGGCATCGAGGGCGCGGTACACCGAGTCGCCAAAGGTGACGATGTAGCCCGCACTGCCCTCCCGAATTACCTCGTCTTTGCCAGGGGTAAAGGTGTAGTCGCCGCCAAACATCTCGTTGCCGTCGGCATCAAGAATCATCGGCACCTTCGAGCGGGTCGAGAAGATAAAGCGCAGACCGGGGTCGTGGAACACCTTCTTGACGCAGGCCTTCATCTGGTTGGGGTCGGCGGGGAAGTAGAGCTTGGTGTCGTAGCCGTCATCTAGACCATTGTCGGCAAAGAAGTTGTTGAGGCCGAAGTGGCAAGTGTTGTCGGCCATATCGTCGATGCCGGAGTGGGAAAAGTGGCACAGCAGGTTGGAGTAGTTCAACCGCGCCATGGTGATTTCAGAGATGCACATCTCCAGGAAGGCGGCGAAGGTGGCGAATACGCCCTGCTTGCCCTCGGCCATGCCAAAGCCCGCCGCTGCCGACAGGTTGCCCCGCTCCATGATGCCGCCGCTGATGAAGATCTCGGGGTAGGCCTTGCGAATTTGGGCCAGGCCGCAGGAGCCTTCCAGGTCGCTATCGACCACCAGTACGCTCTCTTTGCGGGCCATTTCATCCATCTCGCCCAGCACTTCGACCATGGCGTCGCCAAACACGTTGCGGTTCGCGCCCACGTTCTTAGACGAACCCATGAACTCGTAGGTATTTTTGGGAGCTTCGATGCCTTCGAGAATTTCGACCGCCGCGGTGTGGCCCTTGGCCGTCAGGTAGGCGATCGCCGCCTTCACCGAGATCACATCGTGGCCGTGGGTGCTGCCCTCAATGCCCTCGATGCCTACCGCCATGGCCCGTTTGTTAACCACCGCCACCGGACCGGGGGTGTTGATCGCCTTACAGATGTTGGCGTAGAGGCCGTCGAGGTCTTCACCGTCGCCTTCGAGCACCGTGAGGCCGTGGCCCTCCAGGGTTTTCTTAACGCTGTAGCCGCCCATGTACTGGGAGGGGTGACCGGCAATGGTGACATCGTTGTCGTCGATTAGCAGCTTGACGTTGACGTGGTTGGCCACCGCAAAGCGGGCCGCCTCGGCGTCGTCGCCCTCCTGTTGCGCCCCATCAGAGCCCAGGCAGAATACCGTCTTGCCTGGGTTAGCCAGCGCCACCCCGTTGACGTAGGGCCACATATGGCCCAACCGCCCAGAGCTAAACTTGACGCCGGGGGTCAGCCCCAGCTCGGGGTGACCGGGCAGCTTTTCGTTGGCGGCGCGGTACTGCATCAGCTGCTCGGCGGGCATGTCGCCGTTGAGCACCGACATTAAATACTGGGTGGCCACCCGGTGACCGGCTTCGTCAAAGAAAATTGGCACGTACTTCTCACCCGCGCCGCGAAACAGCGCGTCGAGAATCATCACCTCGGGCACGGTGTCGTAGGGGCCGCCAGTGTGACCGCCCACACCCCGCGCCGCACCCGTGGCGGTAAAGAACACGATCGCATCCCGACACAGCTGAATGTTGGCCTTCAGGGCACTGCGCTGCTCGTCGGTGAGGGTGGGGTTGGACGCATCTAAAGAAATTCGCTGGTACGCGCCCAGGTCAATGGGAAAGCTGGTCATAGTGTTTCGTCCTATAGGCTGGTTACAGAGAGGCGGCGAGGTTTTATATAAGAGCTAGTCCACCGCTCAAGTTGGAGAGCAAATTCCACTACCTCCATCATTCAATACTCTGGCAAGGCTGTGAAGTTTTATTCGGTAAGACTTGGTTAAGGGGGGACGGGGGAATGGATAAGGGGTGGATGGGTAGGGGGTCTTAAAGATCCGTAGGGTGGGTTAGGCGGTCTGAGACTCTGCCCTCCACTCGCCACCCCTGCCCCGCCGTAACCCACCGCTCACTGATCTGCCATCAGCTATTGCCCTGGCTCCCAAGACCGCGATTTGGCCATAATCGACACCCACTTCGACCCAATTTGCACCGACGAGTGGAATGACCAGGAGTTTCGGAAGCTACCTCCTTTGAAATAAGGTTGAAATAAGCATGGATTATCCCAAGATTTGTAGAGCTGAGGCTGTTAGCGATTGCATCCTCAGAGTCACCTTCACGAATCAGAGCATCAAAGACTACGACATTAGTCCACTGCTCTCTAAGTCAATATTTGCGCCTCTCCAGCAGCCAGCCTTCTTCAAAAGTTTTACCATCGCACCTGGCGGTTATGGAATTGTTTGGAATGAAGACATCGATATCAGTGAGTACGAACTTTGGAGGCATGGCACGGCGTCTAAGCCTGCTGGTATCGCTCCAGAGAATCTAACCACTAGCCCCATCGACGCTAAAGCCCGCTGACTGCCTTAGCAAGCGGGCTTTGGGTAGAGAATGAGTTGTAGAAAACCATGCTGTTACTAGAGGGTTTCGACCGTTTCGGCGTAGGTGTCGCCATCGAAAGGCTGAACGCCAGTGTTGGGGTAGTTGTCATCGCTGGGGCCAAAGATTCTGCCGATGGGTTCGGCAAAATACTGCATTAACCCCTCAAAAAAGTAGCCAAATACTGAGAGATTCAGACCTTTCATGACTGGCACCTCGCGGCTTAAGGATAGTGATATAGGCAGATTGTAGCGATGCGTGTGGCGGGTCAGGGTTTGATGATTTGGTGTACCCTGATACCTAAATGCTACGGGATCACTCAGGTCTGGGGGTGCGATGGTGACCATTCTTTACAGCGGTTGGCAAGTTGTAATATATGAAATGCACCCTTAACGACTTGGCTACCAGTAAGGAGACTTTCCTGTGAAACGCAGTCACGCGGCGATCGCACTCTTGAGTGGGTTAATGGGCAGTTGGGCGGTTATGCCCAACGTGCAGGCCGCTGCCCCAGTACCGCCATCCTCAGCCCTGAACGAGTTTGGCCAGGCCCCCGAACCGATGCCGCCGCTGTGGGTCGCGCAAAACAGCAGCAACGGCCTCAGCGACGCTCAGCAAGAGCAGGTGGATGACCTGCTGCGCCAGGGCCAAACCAAAGTCTCGGCTCGCGACTATGCGGGTGCGATCGCGGCCTATCAGCAGGCGGCCGCCATCGACAGCCAAAACCCCCGCCTGTTTTCGGGCATTGGCTACCTCTACGTGCAGCAGGAAAACTACGGCGAAGCCATCAACGCCTACCGCCGCGCGATCGCCCTCGAAGACGATAACCTGGCCTTTCGCTACGGCCTGGCCCACAGCCAGTACAAAAACGGCCAGCTCGACGATGCCCTGGCTACCTATCGCGGCATTCTGGATATCAACCCCCGCGAGGTCAACGCTCACCTGGGTATTGGCGGAATTCAAATCGAGCGCAGTGACTATGAGGCTGCCCTGAGCACTTACCAAAGCCTGGCCCGCATTGCTCCCAACAATGCCCAGGTCTACGAGGCGCTGGGCTCGCTCTATATTCAGCAGGAAAACTATGATCAGGCGCTAACCTACCTGAATCAGGGGCTGCGGGCTAACCCCAACGACGGCGATCTTCACGTCAGCGTGGCCAACATTTATTTAATGCAGGAAAACTACCCTGAGGCGGCCAAAAACCTGCGCGAGGCGCTGCGGGTGGAGCCGCAAAACGCCAATGCTCAGCACCAGATGGGCTACATTCTCTACCAGCAGGGCGATCGCGAGGCCGCCTTTGACTACCTGCTGCGGGCGGTGCGCCTCGACGACGACCTAGTCGCGGCCCATGCCCTGCTGGGCGAACTGCTGCTGGAGCGTGAGCAGTACCTGCAGGCGGTGCTCTCCTACCGCAAGGTGGTCGATGCCCTACCCGATGACCCCGCCGCCTTCTACAATCTGGGGCTGGCCCTCCACGGTCAGGGGCTAGAGGCCCAGGCTTTCTCTAATCTGGAGCTAGCCGCCATTCTCTACGGTCGTCAGGGCGACACCGAAGGGGCTGCCCGCGCCCGCGAACTGATGGACTTCTGGGGCTACCAGCAGTAACCCCATGCCCGAAGGCCCTGAAATTCGCCGTGCTGCCGATAAGATTCAGCGAGCGATCGCCGGTGAAATCGCCTCTGATGTGTTCTTCGCCTTCGATCGGCTCAAACCCTATGAGGATAAGCTGGTCGGTCGCACGGTAACAGCGGTAAAGCCCTACGGTAAAGCCCTAGTCACCAGCTTCGATAACGGGCTGGCGGTCTACAGCCACAACCAGCTCTACGGCATCTGGGTCACCTGCAAGCCCAACGCCGTGCCACCCACCCGCCGCCAGCTGCGCTTTGCGGTGCAGACCTCACGGCGGTGGGCCTTGCTCTACAGCGCCTCCGATATTGAGGTGCTGAGTACCGACGCGGTGCCCAATCACCCTTACATTGCCAAACTTGGACCCGACACCCTCGATGCGGCCCTCACCCCCGCCGACATAGAGGCCAGAACGCTCAGCGCTCCGTTTCGCCGTCGCCAGTTTGCCACCATGCTGCTCGATCAGGGCTTCCTGGGCGGTATTGGCAACTATTTGCGCACCGAAATTCTGTATGTCGCCCGCATTCATCCCGCCCAACGCCCCGTAGACTGCACCCTAGAACAGATCGCCGCCTTTGCCGAAGCGGCTCTGGCCCTGCCCCAGCAGTCGTACCGCCACAGCGGCATTACCAACGATCTAGAGCTGGCCGCCCAGCTCAAAGCCAGCGGCTACCGCCGCCGCGAGTACCGCCACTGGGCCTTTGGCCGGGTAGGCCAGCCCTGCCACCGCTGCGGCACTCCCATCGCCAAACTGATGATCGGCGGGCGGCGCTGCTATATTTGCCCTCAGTGTCAGCCGTTAGGCTAGGGGTGTCGTTCTGTACGGTTGGCCCGTTAGCCGCTGGTAATCGAGAGCCCATCGAGCAGCACCGAAGGGGTGTAGCAGGAGCCGTTCCAGTCGGCGTCGCGGCCCAGCTCAACATTGTCTTTGAGCGCACTATAGACGTTGCCCGCCACCATCGTGTCTTTAACCCGGCCCACCAGTTCACCCCGATGAATGCGGTAGCCCAGGTCAATATTCACTGAAAAATCGCCCGCAATACCGGCCCCGCCGCCCAAAATTTGATCGACCAGCACACCGTTGCTGAGGCCTGCGATCAGGTCTTCTAAAGATTTGCTGCCCGGCTGCACCAGGGTGTTGTAAAGGCTGGGGGTAGGGTAGCTGCCCAGCCCAGGGCGAAAGCCATTGCCAGTAGACTCGGCTCCCAGGGTGCGACCCACGGCGCGATCGCTGTAAAACAACGTCACCACCCCTTTGTCTATAAAGACTAGTTGCTGGGTGGGCGTGCCCTCGTCGTCAAAGGGGCAGCTGAAGGGACCGGCCTCAGGGTCCTGCCGCAGGGTAATTTGGGACGACGTCATCTGCTCGCCCAGGGCATTGCTCCAGGGAGACGATCGCTCCAGCACCCGCTTGCCGCTGAGGGCCGACTGCAGCGTGCTCCACAGCATGTCGGCGGCCTTGGCGGTAAAGATTACCGGCATGCGCCCGGTTTCAACCTCCGCCGACTGCTCAGCCCAGGCCAACCGCTGCAACACCTGGTCAGTCAGCGCATCGATATTGAGCACGTCCCGCTGGGTCTGGCCGTCGCTCACGCTCAAAAAGTCATCGCCTCGCACCCAGTCTGCCGACAAATAGCTGCTCAGAGTGGCGTCGCTGTAGCGGCAGTCGAGCCCATTGGTGTTGAGAATGCGGGTCGTTTCAACATCACACTCCACATCGACGCCGCAAATGACCTCGGGGTAGGCGCTGCGAATGCGATCGATCATGCCCTGGCCCCATTCGATCAGCTGCTCTACCGGCACCTCCTGGCCCATGTCGGGGTAGGCCTGGCTGGTACCCTCCACCAGATCAACGGTTTCAGGGTCATTTAGGGCGCTAATGGCTAGCGCTTTGTCAACAATGGCCTCAGGGTCAACATTGCCGTAGGCTACGGCCAGCCCCGGTCGACCGTTCACCCATAGCCGTAGGGCCGTACCCAGGGCGGTGGAGCTTTCGAGCTGCTTGAGGCGGTTGGCTTCAAAAAAAACGGGGCGCGATCGCGATCGCGATTGCAGCACCTCCGCCGCTTCGGCTCCTCGTTTTAGGGCCAGGTCTATGAGTTTTTCAGCCAGCGAATCGTCAGTCAGACCAGGCACCATGGCAGTGAGTGAGCAGGGGTGTAACGAAGCTACTTCATCTTCCCGGATTGCGGTACCCCTGCAAAGGGCACAGGTCCAGATAGCTCGGCCCAAAGCCCTCTTTGCCAACAGTTTTTGACGGAGTTTTCGGCTCCGGAGTCGTCTACAAGCCCCATTCAGCGGTAGAATAACAAAGCCCCTTGGAGAGGTGGCAGAGTGGTTGAATGCGGCAGTCTCGAAAACTGTTTGGGGGTCACACCTCACGGGGGTTCGAATCCCCCCCTCTCCGTTGAAATCCAGCTCCCGTAACGATTTGCGGCGTTCCCCTTGTCTCACTCAGCTTAGGAAAATTAAGCTGAGTACAGGTGGTTTGTACTCTTTTTGGGGGAGGAATGGGGGAGATGGGGGGGAGAAGTCTGAACCAGAGTGCGATTGACCTCAAAGAACGGATTAACCAAGTTAATCAGGGGCTGGAGAAGGTCTCGATACGCGAGAAGGACAACCGCTTGTACGTGCGGGGGAGACACTTCCCCCCCAAAGCCTGGGGAAAGCACCGGAGGCCGCTACGAGATCGCCCTTGGGGTTTCAGCCACTCCTGCTGGACTGAAGGTGGCGATCGCAAAGGCAAAAGATATTGACAACGCACTGCTATGGGAAAAATTTGAGTGGGAACCGTTCCTCAAAGGCAACCAAAAGCCTCCTGAAACCGTAGCAGAATGGGTAAATCGTTACGAAGCGCAACACTGGGAGCAAACCGTCCGGAATCCAACTAAGGAGAATACTTATCACAAGAACTACCGATTGCTGTTTAATCGACTCCCTCAGGACGAACCGCTAACGATTGAGCTGCTGCGAGCAACGATTCTGAGCGAGACCCAACCGGGAAGTCGCAGTCGCAAAGGCTTTGCCATAGCATTTCGAAGACTGGCTGATTTTGCGGGATTGGATCCAAGCATACTCAAGGAACTGAGCAAATTAGGGAAAGGCTATACCTCCAAGTCGGTCGAGCCGCGCAGCTTGCCCCGTGATGAGGAAATTGTAGATCTCTGGGAATCAGTAAAGAATCCCGCCTGGCAGTGGGTCATTTCGATCCTTGCGATTTATGGGTTAAGGCCTCACGAGATCTTTAGAATTCGCACAGACAGGATTGATGAGGATCCACCTATTCTTGAGGTGGAAGAGGAAACCAAAACAGGGTGGCGGATTGTGTACCCTAGCTACGGCAAGGGGTGGGACATGATGACACCGCACATTGTGAAGTATCCCAATATTGAGACCGAGGGAAAAAACAACAACCAGCTGGGCGGCAAAATTTCTCAGGAGTTTCGCGAACTGAAAATTCCCTTTCCTCCCTATAACCTGCGCCACGCCTATGCTCAGCGGATGTACAAGCAAGGGTTTAGCGACACCTTCATTGCCCGCTCTATGGGCCACTCTGTCGCAGTGCAAAGGTCAATATATCGGGCCTGGTGGGATCAGGACACCTATGATGACGAATATCGTCGGGTGATGGGACTTCAGAACAAGGCATAGCTGAGGTTTAATGCTCGCTCAAGCAGCCATAGCTCTGCCTAGAACTCGGCTAGCCCTAGCTCACTGGAACTGCCGTAGTTTTTTTTCGAGACAGTTTCATCAAAGCATAAAAGCATTATTGAGAAAGGGCTTTGGAAATGTGTAGGCAAGACTGCCCAAGAATTGCCCAAGCGAAATTTTCCGCATTCAGACGGCTGATGCGGGGAAGTTGCCAGCAACTTACGATCAGAGAAATTGCTCACAGAGTCAATCATGATATTTAGCAGCGTAAGATCGCGCTCTGCTACCGTGCCATCAACAGTGGGGGGATTGAAGGATATGGCAGTAATTCCAATGGAGCTACCCGAATAGCGATCGCCATTTTGGCAGCACAGAAAACTTGGCGACCGGGCTAGCCTTCGGCAATGCGGCCTTGGTGTTCGTTCAGTTGTAGAAAACCTGGGCCATTGCCTTCAGCGTCGGACTGGGCAATGACATAGAAGAAGCGCGATTCGGTGTTCTTGGCGATGGTGAGATAGGGATAGCCATCTTGACTGATGGCGGCTTTGCAAACTTGGCCGCCGACTAGTTGGCTGAGATCTTCTGAGTAGGAAAGTGTCACAAGAGTGGTTCTCTAGGTTACGGACGTCGGAAGTAGGGCAGTTTTAAGCCTTGGAGGCTATCGGAGGGAGCTCTGACCGCTGCGGTATCAGCAGAGTCCCCGTACTTTGTAGCTCTGGGGTCTTATCGCTCTCTATATGTAAATTTTAACCCATGTATACGCGGGTTTCAATGGCCGAGATGTGGGTTTCAAGGGAATTTTGATGAGGATTGCTGATCGATATCTGGAAAATCCGGCCCATCTCATAAGTGCAGTTGATCGATGGATGCAAGGGTTTAAGGCCTCGTATACTTGGGATGATTCTGTCTTTTAACAGCAATGGGGTTTTCCGGCGATGAGTGATAAGGCTCTCCGCAGAGACTGTTTGACCCGCTTTCAGCAGCAGGGTGAAGTGGCGATGGCTGTGCGCCCTCTCTGTGTACGGTTGCCGGAGGATATTGATGCGCTAATGCGGGAGAAGGAGAACCGGACGGCCTGGCTGCGGGATGCGATCATGGAAAAGCTCTGGCGAGAGGGGCATCTGCCAGAGCGGTATCAGGATTTGATGGATGAAGAAGCAGATTAATTGGGGTGGCTGATGTCAGCGCAACCCTTGGGCAGATATCTGACGTTGGAGGAGTTCTGCACCTGCACGCAGACCTACCAGCGGTTCGCTGCTCAGATTGACCCGTTTCCTAAAAACCTGGAGGAGACCTCAACAGCCTTAGAGGCTCTGTGTCAGCACATCATTGACCCGGTGATTGATAGGTTTGGGCGCGATTCTCCTTTGGAGAGTCCGCGCCAACGATTCCTGCTCACCTACGGCTTTTGCTACCTGGCCCATCCCCACTACTGGGCACCATTCATTTTGATCGGCAATGGGCTGTAGTACTGCTAAACCCACTGATAATTCAGTCCCAGGTGCTAACGTGCTCACGCCCCACCCACCGCTATCCATCACCAAATCTTCGCAAAGGCTCTGAAACGGCTCCTTTAGTATAAGGGAGCCTATCCAACTTGCTCAAAACAGCCTGCTATGAACATGCGCCTCCTTTTCCATGGCCTCGGCTACGGAGTTTTGGCCGTTTGGATCCGACATTCCGCAGATTGACAAAAAGAATATTTGGGGCGGCTGAGGTAAGCTCAGAGCGAGCCATAGGATCGCGCCTTGAAGATAGAGAATCTGGACCACTTAGGGTTGGTAGCAGCGTTAGTCGATGAGATCGGACTGGTCGAGCTAACCGACGAACTTCTAGCCCCCCATCCGTTGAACCACATCAGCCCTGGGCAAGTGGTGAAAGCGATGATTCTCAATGGATTGGGGTTTGTCAGCGCACCGCTGTACCTGTTCAGCGCGTTTTTCGAGGGCAAACCAGTCGAGCACCTGCTGGGCGCGGGTATCACAGCCGCGCACCTGAACGACGACCGGTTAGGACGGGTGTTAGATCAGCTGTTTGAGTACGGAACGACGCTGTTTTTTCTCAAAGTGGCGATGCAGGCCGCGCGCCGCTTTGGGGTGAGCACCAGCCAGTGTCATCTGGACTCGACCTCCTTTGCCCTCGACGGGGAATATACCTCTGAGACCGGGACTGAGGCCGCATCGGAGGCTGAAACACCCCAAGCGATTGAGATCTGCCGGGGCTATTCGCGAGACCATCGGCCCGAGTTGAAGCAGTTTTTGGTCAACTTGATCTGTAGTGCCGACGGCGGCATACCCGTGTGGTTCAAGGTGGGCAGCGGCAATGAGACGGATAGTCAGAGCTTTGCAGGGCTGATGCGGGCGTTTGCCGAGCAGTGGGAAACACCCGCGCTGATGGTGGCCGATGCCGCCTTCTACAGCGAACCAAACCTTCAGCAGGTAGGGAGTTTGCCCTGGCTGAGTCGGGTGCCTGTGACCCTTAAGGCGGCCCAGGTGCTGGTGGATAGCGCCCTCGACTCGCTGAGCGAGAGGGCCTGTGACCTGGAGGGCTACCGACTCTGGGAACAACGCCAGACCTATAGCGGAGTGGAGCAGCGTTGGATTCTGGTGGAAGGCCCGCACCGGACGGAGTCGCAGGACTGGCTCAAACCCCTCGAAAAGCAGGAGAAAGGACTGAAACGGTCGTTGCGGCAGCTCTGTAGCCAGGTCTTTGCCTGCAAGCCCGATGCCATGGATGCGCTTTTACGCTTTCAGGACTCCCTCACCGACTACACCCTGACTCAGGTGGCGCTGGTCTCTGTCGCCGCTAAGCGCCCTACCGGGCGGCCCAAGCGGTCTCAAGCCTCAGACCCGCCCGCTCTAGGCTACCAATGGCAGGCGACTCTGGAGCGCACCGCTGAGTACGAGGCCCAGTGCCAACAGCGCCATCGTCGCTTCATCCTGGCTACTAATATCCTCGATGACGACGCCTACCCGGCCCAGCGTCTGCTGCGCGAGTACAAAGCCCAGCAGCATGTGGAGCGGGGCTTTCGCTTCCTCAAAGACCCGCTTTTCTTCACCAGCAGTGTCTTTGTCAAAAAGCCTCAGCGAGTCGAGGCTCTGGCTCTCGTGATGGCCTTGACGCTGCTGGTCTACAGTCTCGGCCAGCGCAAACTCAGAGCCCAACTTGCCCAAGCCGATGACACGGTACTCGACCAAAAGCAGCGCCCCACTCTCAATCCGACATTTCGCTGGATTTTGCAGACGTTTCAGGCCATTCACCTGGTCTCAACCGGCTCATCTCAGCAGGTCAGCAACCTCTCCGAAGAACGCAGCAAAATCATTCGCCTCATGGGCTTCCCGGCCTGCCGGTACTATCTCATAAATTAACTCCTGTTAACCTGCGGAATGTCGGATCTCGGCCTGTTGAACTGGGCTGCCTGGCAGGTTGTAAGGGCACTCGGGATCGGCAGGGCTCGGGGTCTCGCACTCACCGTCTCGCTGCAGGCGTATTACACGCTGGTGGCATCGGTCGCCAAGTGGCGGCACAACCACTATATGGTCGAGAAGCAGAAGGCTAAGACGCAACTGGTCCTGACCGACCTCGACTGGTTGATCGTGCGCCCGTCTGCGCTGACAAACGAGTCTGGGCTTGGCAAGGCCCAGACCTTCACCGACATCGCCTGCGGCGTCGCTGCAACCATTGTGGAGCTTCTGCAAACTCCTACCCTTAACCGGTTGATCTTGGAGCTGACCGGTGGAGGTATGGCGATCAGCGAAGGGATTGGTGCGTTGGCCATTGATTCGGCGGCGGCGGCTGAGGAACTTATTGCGCGAGATTCTGCAAAACACCCTAAGAATCTGAAAGAAACCGAGCATTAAAACTTACTACACTCAGGTTGAGTCAGACGAGAATTTAATGCGTTATCCATAGGAGATTGCAATGCCTTATGTCACTGTCGGTCAAGAAAATTCTGCAATCATCGATCTCTACTACGAAGATCTTGGGACAGGTCAACCGGTTGTTCTCATTCACGGATTTCCCCTCAATGGGTATTCCTGGGAGAAGCAGATTTTGGTGCTGCTGGATGCGGGATACCGAGTAATTACCTACGATCGCCGAGGATTTGGTGCTTCTAACCAACCGTCGTTTGGCTATGACTACGATACCTTTGCGGCAGATTTGAATGTTCTGATGACCAAACTTGACTTGCAGGATGCTGTGCTGGTCGGCTTCTCGATGGGAACAGGTGAAGTCACGCGCTATCTTGGTAAATATGGCTCAGAGCGGGTGCAGAAAGCCGTGCTGATGGCTCCCGTGCCGCCCTTTTTACTGAAGACCGATGATAATTCCGAAGGCGTTGATCAAAGCGTTTTCGATGGCATTATGAAAGCGATCATTGAAGACCGTCCAGCCTACTTTTCTGCATTTTTCAGAGAATTCTTTAATGTGGATGTGCTGCTGGGCGATCGCATCAGCAATGAAGCCATTCAGGCAAGTTGGAATGTGGCAGCAGGGGCTTCTGCGAAAGGGACTTTGGATTGTGTACCGTCCTGGCTCACCGATTTCCGTGATGATCTGCCCCGCATTGACGTGCCAACCCTGATTATCCATGGCGATGCCGATCGCATTTTGCCCCTGGAGTCCACCGCAGCAAGACTGCCAAAGCTAATTAAAAACAGTGAGCTTGTAGTGATTCCTGGCGGGCCGCACGCCATCAACTGGACTCACGCTGATCAGGTCAATCCCGCGTTGCTGAACTTTCTGCAGCAGGAATAATCAGTGACTCGGTAGTATGTCTGACTAGTTTCTACACGTCACTTGAGCGCAAGATTCCGGTGGTCTGCGCCGCAAACATCGGACGTGCCGTTGCCCTTACCTACAGGTGAAATATCAACCGTGTTCAAGCTATCCTCTAAAGTCTCTATCTTGTTAGTTACGATTACAGCGTTGGTGCTGGTTTATTTACAATCTTTTGGGGCAAAACCTGCCCTATCTGAAACGTCTGTAGCCTCTCTAAATCAGTCAACGCTTATTGCAACTGCTGCTCTTCCCCCTGACCTTGTTCAGGCTGTTTTAGGAGGCAGACCTGTTTACGTACTGAATGTAACCAGAACCGAAGACACCGTTCTAATCCGCTGTTATCCCGGCTATGAACCCATGATCGCCGTTCGAGCAATGGGAATCAATCCCATTGCCAGTGGCCCGAAGGAAGGCGTTATGACGTGTCGTTCTTCTGATTAGAGGTAACTTGTATATCTTCTCCAGGTTTACCACTGAAATTCTCAGCAATCAATGTCTCCAGCACGGACTCCTCGATTCAGAAAGTCAAGCTTCTCCTCTGTTTCAGTCCAGTTTTATACTCCGACCAGTTGCGGATGTGGTATTGAGGTTTCATGGCGTCGGTTTTGTGTGGTAACTGAAACTTGCCATCTCCCTACCCTTTCGCAGCACCTCTTCATGCAACAAAGCCATCGTTTTATATAGAACCCGAAGCCATGTCACAACAGCTCAAAACAATCACGGAGCGTCAGTACCAAAATGCCCCTGCGCAGTATAGCGATTTAAAGGCTCTTTTTTTAAACTGCACACTCAATAGAACGCCAGTGTTATCCCACACACAAGGAGTTATCAATATTGCCAAAGCTATTTTCGAGGCCAATGGAGTAACCACTCAAGTCATTCGACCGGTGGATTATGAGATAGCGGCTGGGCTAGGGTTAGATATGTCACAAACCGATGAATGGCAGACAGATGAATGGCCCCAGATCCAAAAAGAAATTGATGCCACTGACATCTTAGTACTGTGTACTTCCGTATGGCTGGGTGAAAAAAGCTCTGTTTGTAATCGAGTTTTAGAGCGAATGTATGGATATACTCATCTTTTGAATGAGAAAGGTCAGTACAGAGATTATGGGAAGGTTGGGGCAACGCTCATTACCGGCAATGAAGATGGTGTTAAACATTGCGCTATGAATATTTTGTTTTCCCTATCGCATATTGGCTATACGATTCCTCCGCAAGCGGATGCAGGTTGGCTAGGTGAAGTAGGCCCTGGTCCTTCCTATTTAGATCCAGGGTCTGGAGGGCCGGAGAACGAATTTACCAATCGCAATACCACCTTTTTAGCGTGGAACTGCATGCACATGGCCAGACTACTCAAAGATAATGGAGGTATTCCTCCTCACGGGAACCAACCCGACGTTTGGGATGCAGGCTGTAAGACAGACTTCAAGAATCCTGAGCATAAACGCTGAGTGACTGACAAAACCGGTGAAAGGTCTGCTACTGCTTTGAATACACCTGCTTTGTAGGGGCGTAGCATGCTATGCCCCTACGGAGTTCCTAATTATGAAGCGGGGCTTACAAAATCGGATTTCGCATATCTGAACTCAATGGTTCATTTTGAACGTCAATTGCTTGAGTTCCTCTTGATTCCAGTTGCCTAATCTAGCACCAGCTTCGTAGGTGCTTTGCAGGAACTCTAACAACGTCTGATCCGGTAATTCTGCCTCGCGGACAGCGTCATAGGGCAAGATAAACTCGCCCAACTCTTTGCTGTAAAATGCAGCATCGGGACGAACCTCAGCCTGCTTAAACCCATCGGGTTCTGGGTAAGTGTAGGAACAAAACGCTGGGTATGATAATCCGACGCCGGGCCAAAATCCGGCACTACTGACCTCTTGGGAGTAGGCTTCCTGTGCCACTGCATCCGGCAGATTTGGTACTCCTCCCGGATGCTCAGGAGCCGATCGCCCCGAAAAGCGCGTCACTGCTAGATCAAAACTTCCCCAGAAAAAATGAACCGGACTGACTTTGCCGGAGAAATGGGAGCGAAATTCTCGAAAGACGCGATCGGACTGTAGCAGCACTCGCCAGAATCGATTGGCATAGTCCGCATCATAGGCAGCATGGGTTTCATCCTGCTCAAATCGAATCGGATCTGGAACTTCGTTCGGTTTGGTGTTGATGGTGATACGAAGATCGAGTGCTCTGAGCGTTTCCATCACGTTCTGGTAGAAATCAGCGACAGAGCGAGGGTAGAGGGCGATCGCCCGTCTTGCCCCTTCGCTGGTTTGAATCAGCAGCTCATGATCAATGAAATCAAAGTCGATTTGAAAGATCCGGCTGCCATAGGGAATCGTGGACGTGGTCAGTCCCCGAACAGTTAAATAGAGGGGAATATGCCAGGAATGATTAATCCACGGAGTTTGGGTCAATCGGATTTTGCCGATGATTTGCGTCCACATATGTAGGGTGGCATAGGTATCTTGCCATGTGTCTAGGGGTAAACTCGGCCAAATATCTATTGGGGCAGATTGATTTGACATCATGGTTTCCTCACGTGGAAAAAAAGGGGTGCGTGATCAATAGTTCTTCTGTTGTTCGTCGGCAAAACACCACAGCCACTGTTCTCCCAACTCGGCTGAACTGATCACCGCATGTCCGCTTTCTTCGTAATGACGACGAGCGTGTTGATTTTTAGACGAGTCACAGCACAGCATTTTGCCGCAGGTTTGACAAATTCTTAAATGTACCCAGCTACCGACAACTCACAGGCATTCCTCACAACGGAATACCGGGTAATTGGCTTTTGAAATCATAGTCTCTAGCGTCAGTTCGCTCAGGTGTTGGCAAGACATAGAAGATTCCTGTGAATGTGCAAAGAAATGATGGCAGTTGCCTAGTGAGTTTCTTCAATCATCTGTTTATCCTCAAGGGTTGATGACGTAAGCGATCGCGCCATGAACTGAATCTGCGAAACAACGCTAAATTTCGCCACTTAAGATCCGCGAGCTAAGCACAGAGTTAAGGCGTTCGCGTCGCGTACCCAAAGGGCATTCGCTTCACTGTGCGATCGCTCTTAATGCTTTTACCGTCGCTGCTTGAGCGTGCGTTAATCCAGTTGCACCTCGAATACTTATGCTTTCAAGCATGGAACTGTGCAATTTACTGGCTCGACCTGTTTGCATGACTGTTTGCACAAGTTCAATATAGGTGGTCGCCTTGAAGCTGTCGCCTACGGCAAGTTAACTTTTTTACAGTGCAAATTGATAGAGTAACCATGCCATCGCGGAGTAGAAGGCTGGCTCTAACTTAAGTTAGACTCCGAATTTGATCTAAAGTACAGTAATACAAGCGATCGACCATCAAGCTCCATCCCCCTGAGGGATAGCAATATTTCAGGCACTACTTGACTGTTGAGAAGCATCTGCTGCTGTTCCTTGCCGATGAGACGGTGCCGCCGACCAATCATTCCAGTGAACACCCACTGCACTGGAGCGTGGTTTTTCGTAAGGTCACCCATGGCTTTTGCTTCGATTGGGGTGCGGAGTTGTTCGCCTAGGTGCGGTCGTTGGTTTGCAAGCGATATACTTTGGGAAACGGATGACAGTCCTTTATAGGGGAGCACTCAATGATTACCCTGCCTGGAGTTACTATCCACAGCAAAATCTACGAGAGCTCAGCTTCTTTGGTGTATCGAGGCATCAGAGAGCAAGATAACTGTGCAGTGATCGCCAAAGTTCTCAAGCAGGATTATCCCTCTCCTCAGGATTTAACTCGCTATCGACAGGAGTATGAAATTACTCGCTCGCTCAACACTGAAGGCGTAGTCAAGGCGTACAGCCAGCAAGACTACCAGCGCACGCTGGTTATTCTTATGGAAGACTTTGGTGGAGAGTCTTTAGAATGCTGGATGCGGCAACAATTAGACTTTTCTCCCATGCCGCTGTCGGTTTTTTTGAATATGGCGATCGCCATTACGGATACTCTAGGCAAAATCCATGCGGCTCATGTCATCCATAAAGATATTAATCCTGGCAACATTGTCTTTAATCCGAAGACTGGCGTTGTCAAAATCATTGATTTTGGCATTGCCACTCGCTTCAGTCGCACCAATCCCACCTTCAAAAGTCTCTATCTTCTAGAAGGAACCCCCGCCTATTTGTCGCCAGAGCAAACCGGACGAATGAACCGGATGCTCGACTATCGCACTGATTTCTACTCACTGGGACTAACCTTCTACAAACTGTTGACGGGACAATTGCCGTTTCCTAGCAATGATCTCCTGGAACTCGTTCACTGTCACATTGCTACACCGCCGATTCCTCCGCACGAATTGAACGCGACGATCCCTCAACCTGTTTCAAACCTGATTTTGAAACTGATGGCGAAGAATGCAGAGGATCGCTATCAGAGTGCCTGGGGTATCAAAGCAGATCTAGAGCGCTGTGCCCAACAATTGGCTGAAATGGGTCAGATTAACGCCCTATCATTGGGACTGCAAGATGTTTCCGAGCAGTTCCGCATTCCTCAAAAACTGTATGGGCGAGAAGCGGAGATTGCAGCATTATGGGTAGCGTTTGACAGAGTAGCCGGAAGTTCTGAGTTCTCAGATTTGAGTTTTGAGTTAAAGGATTCAACTCAAAATTCAAAACTCAAAACTCAAAACTTAAACACTGAAATGATGCTGGTCTCCGGTTATGCTGGCATCGGCAAAACAGCATTGGTACAGGAACTCCATAAACCGATCACCGCAAAGCACGGCTATTTTATCTCTGGCAAATTTGATCAATTCCGACGCAATATTCCCTACAGCGCGATCGTCGATGCCCTGCAAAAGTTGGTGCAGCAACTGTTGGGTGAACCGGATGAACAGGTGGAAGTATGGCGATCGCGTCTACTCACGGCTTTGGGAAGCAACGGACAAATTATCATCGATGTCATCCCCGAAGTTGAATTCATTATTGGCAAGCAGCCGCCTGTACCCGAAGTTGGAGCAACAGAAGCACAGAATCGCTTCAATCTCACGTTTCAAAGGTTTGTGCGGGCGTTTTGTGCAAAAGAGCATCCCCTGGTCATCTTTTTGGACGATCTACAGTGGATCGATTCTGCGACGTTGAAGTTAATCGAACTTATCTTGCTTGATGAGCAAATCCAGTATCTGTTCTTGATCGGAGCCTACCGAGATAACGAACTGACTCCAACGCATCCGGTAGTCTTAACGCTAGAGAGCCTGCGAAACCAGGGAGCAGTATTTCAGGAAATCATCCTGACCCCCTTAACACTGGAACCGTTGAGTCAACTGATAGCTGATACATTACATCACAATCCTGATATCGTTCGCTCCCTAGCCCAAGCTGTATCACGTAAAACCGAGGGCAACCCTTTCTTTGTTGGTGAATTTTTGAAGCTGCTGCGTAGCGAAAACCTGTTAACCTTTGATGCCCAACAGTTGAGTTGGCAGTGGAACCTGGCAGAGATTGAAGCTCAAGATATCACTGATAATGTGGTGGAGTTACTGCTGCGTCAGTTGCAGAAATTGCCGGAAGCAACACAGCAAGTTCTCTGCATCGCGGCTTGTGTTGGGTCTGAGTTTGATTTAGAAACGTTAGCGATCGTTTGCGAAAAATCACCGAAAGCAATTTTCCAGGATTTATTAGCAGCAGTACAAGCGGGATTAATTCAACCTCTGTCTGAATTGGACGAAGATTTGTTGGTTCAAGAGTATAAGTTTCTGCACGATCGCGTTCAGCAAGCGGCTTATGCTTTGATTGATGAATCGCAGAAACAGGTTGTTCATCTCCAAATCGGTCGCAATTTACTCGAAAGAACTTCACCAGAGCAACGATCCGATCGGTTGTTTGAAATCATCGATCATCTCAATCAAGGACTTGAGCTAGTCACTGCTCGATCAGAACGAACTAAAATTGCCAAATTGAATTTAAGGACAGGTCAGAAAGCAAAGGCAGCAACGGCTTATGACGCAGCTTTTAAGTATTTCACTACAGGGCTTAAACTCCTCAATTCAGAGAGTTGGCAGAGTGAGTATGACCTGACCTTAGCGCTGTACTCAGAAGCAGCAGAAGCGGCGTATCTCCAGGGTTGCTTTGATGAGATGGAACAGTTGGTAGAAGTGGTACTCGATCGTGCTAAGACAGTACTTGATAAAGTGCAGGTTTACGATAGCAGCATTCAAAAATGTTTGTCACAGGGCAACCTGAAAGAAGCACTCAAAATTGGCTTGGAAGTGTTGAAGCTTCTGGGAGTAATCTTACCAGAAAATCCAAGTGAGCTAGATGTTCGAGGAGGATTGGAGTCAACGGCGGCACTACTCACTGAACGAGAAATTGAAGACTTGATTGATTTGCCAGAGATGACTGCACCAGAACCGCTAGCAGCAATGTCAATCCTAGCAAATATAGGGGCTGCTGCATTCATAGTAACACCAGCACTGTTTATACTGATTACTTGCAAAACGGTAAATTTATCAATCAACTACGGGAATGCCATCTGGTCACCACTGTTTTATGCTTGCTACGGGTTGGTTCTATGTGGAGTTGTTCAAGACATTGAACTCGGCTATAAATTTGGTCAATTGGCTCTTAGCCTAGCGGAACGATTGAATACCAAAAAAGGCAAGGCTAAAGCATTACACATATTTAGTGACCATGTTATGCAATGGAAAGTGCATCTTAAGGAGATGATACCACTGCTGGTTGAGGCTTATCAGGAAGGAGTGGAAACCGGAGACTTTGAATTCGCTGGTTATGCTGCATATGGCGTGTGCCACCACTCGTTTTTCGTCGGTGAGGAACTCACCCAACTGGAACAGAAAATGGCAACATACAGCAAAGCAGTTGATCGAATCAGACGGGAAAGCCCCCCGACTTGGATTGCAATAGTGTGGCAGACCATTCTTAATTTGTTAGATAGGTCTGAGAATCCCAGTCGCTTAGTTGGTCGGGTGTGTAATGAAGAGCAAGCATTACCACACGCCCTTGCAGTTAAAGATGGAACTGCAATTCAAATGCTGTATCTGCACAAAGTTATACTGTTTTATCTATTTGGAGAACACCATCAAGCTGTACAGACTGCTATTTTGGCAAGGCGACATTTTGAAGAAGCGACGGCAATAAAGTTTCTACCTGTATTCTGTTTCTATCATTCGCTGGCGCTTTTGAGCCTATTGCTCGATGCTTCAAACTCTGAAAAAGCAGCTTGGCTAAACTGTGTTAGCTCCAAACAAGAAAAAATGCAGAAATGGGCGAGTCATGCCCCAATGAATTATTTGCATAAATTTCATCTAGTCGAAGCAGAGAAAGCGCGCGTCTTAGGGCAATTTCTTGAGGCTGAGGAGTTTTATGAACGAGCGATCGCAGGTGCTGCTGAAAATGAGTATATCCAGGAAGAAGCATTAGCTTATGAATTAGCGGCTAAACATTATCTGGCGCGAGGTCGGGAAAAGATTGCTCAGACCTACATGAAAGAAGCACACTACTGCTATGAAAGATGGGGAGCGATGGCAAAAGTCAAAGATTTAGAAACTCGCTACCCGCAGTTCTTTTCTCAATCACCGGTTGTGACCTACACGCCAATCCATACAACTTCTGGAACTACTTCTGGTCGCTTAGACAGCGCGATCGATTTGGCTGCGGTAATGAAAGCAGCTCAAGCTCTTTCAGAAATAATCCATCTCGATCAATTGATTGCCACGTTAATGCAAGTGGTGATAGAAAATGCCGGAGCCGAAACAGGCGCTCTAGTGCTCCTAGAAGACGATCAACTCACTGTGGTGGCTCGGTGCAGTGGGAGTAGAGAGTGCAACCTGGAAAAGATCCCTGTTACTGGCTGTGCAACGATTCCTGTCCCCGTCATTTACACAGTAGAACGTACTCAAGAACCCCTGGTGTTTGATGATGCAGTCAGCGAACCATCTTTTCTGACTGATCCTTATATTCAACACCAACAGACGCGATCGCTCCTCTCTATGCCAATTCTCAAGCAAAATCAGCTTGTCGGCATCCTTTATTTGGAGAACAATCTTAGTACCGGAGTGTTTACCCGCGATCGTTTACAAGTCCTCAAACTGTTGATGGCTCAGGCAGCAATTTCACTGGAGAATGCTCGGTTATATGAACAGTTAGCAGACTATACCGAAACATTGGAAAGTAAGGTAGAACAGCGAACTCAATCTCTACAGCGGGAAATCGCTGAACGTCAACAGACCGAAGCCGCATTGAGACAAAGCGAAGCGAATTATCGCAACCTGCTACAAACCGCGAATTCAGTGATCATTCGCTATGATCCGCAAGGACGGATTCAATACATCAACGATTATGGAGTAAAACTCCTGGGCTATGAAGAGCATCAGATTTTAGGGCAAACCTTATTTGAAACCATCATTCCAGAAGTCGAACTCTCTGGACGCGATGTGAGACCCATGGTTCACGATTTACTTCGCAACCCTCAAGCGTACCCGCAAGGTGAGGGTGAAAATCTGTGTCGAGACGGTCGGCGAGTTTGGATGGCCTGGTCGAATCAAGCCATCTTCAATGACCAGGAAGATGTCGTTGAAATCTTATCGGTGGGCAACGACACCACCCAGCGTAGGCAAGCAGAAGAGGCATTACAACGCAGTGAGGCCAAGTTCCGCAATATTTTTGAAAACTCGCAGGTTGGCATCTACCGCACCCGCACCTGTGATGGATTAATTCTCGACGCCAATCAACGCTTTGCTGATCTGTTTGGTTTTGATTCTCCCCAGGAGATAATTGGGATTGAACACACTGTAGGCTATTGGGTCAATCCCAGCGAGCGCCAACAAGGTATTGAAGTGATGAAGCGGGATGGAGAAGTGCGAAGCTTTGAAGCACAGATGCGAAAACGAGATGGAACGGTGTTCTGGGGGCTTTTCTCTTCTTATCTGAATGCAGGTGATGACTATATCGAAGGAGTGGTTGCAGATATTAGCGATCTCAAGCAAGCAGAAGCTGCCCTGCGTGAAAGTGAGCAACTGTTGGATGTGTCCTTCTCCCAATCCCTTGACGGCTTTTTCATCATGATGCTTGATCATCCAGTGCAATGGGATGACACGGTTGATAAGGACAAGGTCTTGGACTATGTCTTTGGTCACCAGCGGGTTACGAAAGCCAACGATGCCATACTCGCTCAGTATGGACGTAGCGAAGAGCAGTTTATTGGTTTCACTCCCAACGACTTGTATGCTCACAATCTAGCCTACGGCAAACAAGGGCTAGCCTACGGCAAACAGGTGTGGCGGGAACTTTTTGATGCTGGGAAGCTACATATCGAAACGGATGAATTCAAATTGGATGGGACTTCAATCTGGATTGAGGGAAATTATAGCTGCCTTTATAACAGTCAAGGCAGAATCATCGGTCACTTTGGGGTACAGCGGGACATCAGCGATCGCAAACAGGCAGAAGCAGCATTGCAAGCCTCTGAAGCAGAACTGCGGGCGCTCTTTTCAGCCATACCTGATCCGCTGTGTGTCCTGACTGCTGAAGGGCAAGTGATCGACATAACTAAAGGAAATCTGACCTATGGAGAGGAGTATAGGGAGGAGTGTAATGGCAAAACACTGCATCAACTCTTTGCTAGAGAACAAGCTGATGAATTACTGGGTTACATTCAGCAGGTGCTGAGAACTCAACAAATCATCACAGTCGAGTACAGTACGTTTCTGAATGGACGAGAAACTTGGACATCGTCTCACATTGCACCGTTCCGCCACGAGCAAGTGATTTGGCTGGCGCGAGATATTACGGCTCTTAAGCAAGCAGAAGCCACTTCAATTTTGGAAGAGCGCAACCGCATGGCACGCGAAATTCACGATACGCTCGCTCAGGCGTTTACGGGCATTCTAGCTCAAGTCGGAGCCGCAAAACAGGTGCTAACGGATGATATAGAAGCAACTCAGGCGCACCTAGACCTAATCAAAGAATTGGCAAGAACTGGACTGACCGAAGCTCGGCGATCGGTCGTCGCGCTCCGCCCTCAACTTTTGGAGGAGGGCAGTTTACAGAGCGCTCTACATCGTCTCATCGCTCAAATCAGAACTGCCGCAATGGATACCACTTTGCACTATGAAATCGAGGGGGCAGTGTATGCTCTACCCACTGAAGTTGAGAGTAACCTACTGCGGATGGGGCAGGAAGCATTAACCAATGCAATTAAACATGCCAATGCTGACGAAATTCGAGTTGAGCTAGTCTACGATCGCGATCAGGTTTGCTTGTGTGTGAGTGACAATGGTCAGGGTTTTGGCGTTGGGAGTATTCCCGCCTCTGAGGGGTTTGGCTTACTCGGCATGAGCGAACGGGCAGAGCGCATCGGCGCACAACTGACGATTCGGAGTCAACCTGGGCAGGGAACAGAGATTATTGTCACCGTCAACCCTTGAGTGAGCATCACGATGAGCCAAGCCACGCCCATTCGAATTTTGATTGCGGATGATCACGCTATTTTTCGGCAAGGATTAGCCACGATCATTAACCGTGACCCAGAGATGCAGGTGATTGCCCAAGCCGAAAATGGGGAACAAGCGATCGCGCTATTTGGGGAACACCAGCCGGATATCACGCTGATGGATTTGCGAATGCCCGAATTCAATGGCGTGGAAGCGATCGGCGCAATTTGTGCTGCTGCTAAATCGGCTCGCATTATTGTACTGACTACGTACGATAGTGACGAAGATATTTACCGGGGATTGCAGGCAGGCGCAAAAGGATACCTGTTGAAAGAAACTGAACCGGATGAGCTTCTGAATGCCATTCGTACCGTTCATCGGGGTCAGAAGTACATTCCGCCCGATGTGGGAGCAAAGTTGGTACAACGGCTCAGCAATCCAGAACTGAGTGAACGAGAAATGGCGGTACTCCGTTCGCTAGCCCAGGGAATGAGTAACGCCGATATTGCAGCTGCTTTGAGCATCGGTGAAGGCACGGTTAAATCTCATGTCAATCGGATTTTGAATAAGCTAGATGTCAGCGATCGCACCCAGGCTGTGATTGTTGCCGTTAAGCGCGGCATTGTCAGTTTGTAAGATGTACTTTCGATCAAATTCGGAGTCTAACTTAAGTTAGAGCCAGCCTTCTACTCTGCGATGGCACGGTTAATCTATCAATTTGCACTGTAAAAAAGTTAACTTGCTGTAGGCGACAGCTTGAAGGCGACCGCCTATATTGAATTTATGCAAACAGTCATGCAAATGGATCGAGCAAGTCAATTGCACGGTTCTATGCTTGATGCAAATTTAAAAAGATGAGCGACGATCGTAACCAAAGTTCTTTACTTATACCACCTTCAACTCAAGATTGGATTCAAGGTATTCTGAGTGCCAAGGTCGTACTGGTGATATATGGAGATTATCAAGACCCTAGAAGTGCAGACGTTTACAAGCTGATCAAAGCGATCAAACGAGAGCTTAGCGCTACTTTTGGAGAAGATTATTTATGCTTCATCCTCCGTCATTTTCCACAAACACAGATTCACCCCCATGCTCAGCGGGCAGCCCAGGCAGCCGAAGCCGCCGCCGCCCAGGGACAGTTTTGGTTAATGAGCGATGCCTTATTTGACCATCAACAAAGGTTGGAGAACGGTTATCTTATCGAGTACGCCAATGATTTGGGGCTTGACATGCCTCAATTTCTTCAAGAGTTGTCTAAAGAAGTGCATGTCGATCGCATCCATGAAGACATCGAAGGCGGAATACAGAGCGGAGTAACGACTTCTCCAGCCCTGTTTATTAATGGAATTCGGTATATCGGGCACTGGAACATGACAGAGTTGATGGCAGCCGTGATTGCTGCAAGTCGTTAAGCTCCCTAATCCATAATCCTGATTTATATCTGACTTGTTGGTTAGTGCTAGTCAGCGATCGCATGCGCGATCGCTAGTTTTTGCCTGATTTGTTGAAAAACTTGCCAAGTTTTGAACCATGCTAACAACTACAACGCCAACCGTTGAAGCCAATTACAAAGGCTTAACGCATACCCGATTGCAGCGAGTACTTGACTATATTCAGACTCACCTCGATCGAGAATTATCACTGGCTGAACTTGCAGACGTGATCAACGTTAGTTCGACTTATTTTGCGAGTTTGTTTAAACAAACAATGGGGATTTCGCCCCATCAATACGTGATTAAACAGCGCGTAGAACGAGCAAAAGTAATGTTGAAGAAGACGGATTTTGCGATCGCAGACATCGCTCTACAAGTCGGCTTCTCCAGCCAAAGCCATCTGACCCAACAATTTAAGCGCATTACGGGAATGACCCCAAAACAGATTCGCTAACCTCCAAGCACTCCATCAGTCACCAGTCAAGGAGACAAAAATGAAGTTCAAAGCAATTCAAGGACATCAGGGAATCGGAATGGAAGTGAAAGACGCGACTTACGTGGAGGCCGCCCGGTGGGGTAAGCATCGGGGGTGGCGGTATGTTCTGGGATTAGTAGTCATCTTTTTTGTGGGGCTGGTGGTCGGCGGCATCGCCACCCCTCGCATCGCGTTTCTGTTTGGCGGTCAGGAGGGGCTTGCGGCAGTCAATCGGCTGGATTACGCCGCGTTCGGTCCCGTGGGGGGCTTCGTTGCGGTCACGGCAATTTTTCCATTCTTCCTCGCGGGAATCCTGACCGCCGTCACCCTCGTTCACCATCGCCACCCCCGAACGCTGGTCACAGCGCGGGAAAAGATTAGCTGGCGGCGTGTCGGTCAGGGGTTTGTGGCTTGGTTCGTGCCATTCTGGCTGATCGCTGGACTGGGACAGTACTTCTTCTATCCCGACACCTTTTCCTTTAGCTTCGACCTCGCAACGTTCGCGCTCTTTGTCCCGCTGGCGCTGATTTTCACTGCGATCCAGACCACTACAGAGGAGCTTTTCTTTCGTGGATACATCGTGCAGGGCGCGAGCATTGTTTGGACGAACCGCGTGTTTCTGGCGCTGGTGCCAGCCACGATCTTCGCCCTGGCGCACCTGCTCAACCCGGAGGCAAGCGCGGGTGGCTGGCTCACGGTCTTCTTCAACTACTTCCTCGTTCCGGGGCTGGTGTGGACTGTGGTTTCGTTGATTGACGGAACCACCGAACTCGCCATCGGCGCACACTTCGCGAACAACATCGGCGGCAGTCTCTTGGTGGGCGTAGCCGGAAGCGCCGTGAACGCACCGGCTCTGTTCACAATCAGCAAGTTCCACGCGACCTACACGGCGCTATCGATGCTGGTTGTCGTACCCGTGTTTCTGGCGATCGCCTACAAAGTATTCAAACGCGATAGGGCATCCGAACCCGTTTTCCAGGGCGAACCGTGATCTTTGCCCTCGCTCACGGCATCAACATTGTCTTTTCCGCAGCCGTAGTGACGGGTCTTGCCACTGTCGAAATCTTCCGCCGCAGCGGATCGATCTGGACTGTCGTTATTGTTCATGTCGTTTGCAACTTGCCCACAATTCCGGTGATGGTAGCTGCTGGCATGAGGGGATAGAACAGCTCGGAGTTTGATTCTATGTCGAAGATCAATCTTGATTGAAACAAGAAAAGGACGAGTTGGTTGAGAGATGGCTCTGTCAAAGCATCCACTTGAATAAAGGAGAGATTCTGATGTCCAAGAAAAATAAAGCCATCTTAGAAGAGATGAACGAGGCGATCGCTGAAGGCAATCAGGAGGCAGATATGGAGTATATGAAAGCTGCGGTACTGACCGCTTTTGGTAGCGCTGAGGTGTTTGAATTTCAAACCATACCGAAGCCAGTTCCAAAAGCGACCCAAGTTCTGGTAAAAGTATACGCAACCTCGCTCAATCCCCTTGATTATCAAACTCGTCGAGGTGACTACAAAGATTTAGTTCGTCTCCCTGCAATTATTGGAGTTGACATTTCGGGTGTGATTGAAGCGATTGGAGAGGCAGTCACTCATTTTCAGATTGGAGATGAGGTTTACTACTCACCTCAGATTTTTGGCGAGTTTGGTAGTTATGCTCAATACCATGTTGCAGAGGAAAGCATTGTTGCAGTTAAGCCGACTAATTTGACCCATGTTGAGGCAGCTTGCTTGCCGTTGGCAGGAGGAACCGCTTGGGACTGCCTTATGGTCAGAGGGAATTTACAAGTCGGTGAAACAGTTTTAATTCATGCTGGAGCGGGTGGAGTCGGTTCGATCGCCATTCAACTGGCGAAAGCAATGGGTGCTTATGTATATACAACATGCAGTGCAGAAAACTTTGATTTCGTTAAGAAGCTGGGTGCAGATTATCCCATCGACTACAAGCATGAAAATTATATTGAAGTGATTGGACGAGAAACGAATGGTCAGGGTGTTGATTTAGTTTTAGACACAGTTGGAGGAGACACGATTGGACGTAGCTCAGAGGTAATTCGTCCATTTGGGAAATTGGTCACAATTGTCGATACTGCAACCCCTCAAACACTGCTTGATGCCTGGGGTAAAAACTTGACAATTCACTTCGTTTTCAGCCCCCAGTATAGAGACAAATTGGACGCACTAAGGAACCTGATTGAACGCGACCAGATTCGACCCGTCATTGATTCAGTTCTGCCCTGGAGTGACATCGTTCAAGCTCATCAACGTTTAGAACAGGGAAGAATGCGAGGCAAGATTGTTCTGCAATTGACTGAGTGATAAAAACGCGCTGCTATTTTTCTCTGTTCTGATGCTACGAGCTACATCATCGGTTACTCAAGACACTTTAGATAGATAGAACTGGAAGTATTTAATCATGCTCAAAGAGCAAACTGTGGACGGACAAGCAAATTTACAAGCAACTACCCATCTGACACCAGCCCAGGAGTCTTTTCAAGCACTTTGGGAAGAGCATTTACAGTACGAGTTTGGCACTCACAGTACTGAAGACGCCCTCGCTACGATGATTGAAGATGCTTACGTTAACCACATCCCGGTAATGATTGGAGGAGTTGGAAAACCAGCACTGCGCGAGTTTTATTCCAAATACCTCATTCCGCAGATTCCACCCGATCTCGAGCTAATTCCGATTTCGCGCACGATCGGAACGGATCAACTCGTCGATGAAATGGTGGCTACGTTCACTCATACGATCCAGATGAACTGGATGCTACCTGGCGTTACTCCAACTGAAAAACGAGTTGAAGTGCCAGTAGTTGCGATTATTCGGTTTCGTGACGGCAAACTAGCCCACGAACACATTTACTGGCATCAGGCAAGTGTATTGGTTCAAGTCGGCTTACTCAATCCGGGTACGCTTCCCGCCGTGGGCGTTGACAGTGCGCGTAAGGCGATCAATCCCAACTTACCTTCAAACACACTAATCGATCGCGACTCAGTGTAGGAGCTAGCAAACATCAATACCCAAACTCGGCTCCTACAACCAGAATCGTTATTCATCCTGGCTATAGATCGAGGCGCTTCTTGTTGCTGGGTCCTACACGTATGGCTGCCCATTGAGTTTTGACGCAAGTAACATAACCATTCACCACAATCTGAAGCAGCAACAGAACTAAGGTTGTAGCTTCGTCCACAACGTCAACTAAGAATGGATCGTAAAAAATGAGTATTCAGCAATTAATCACCCCTGAAAAGCACGACTTAGGTGGGTTTAGCGTACAGCGCATCTTGCCGAGTGAAACCCTAAAAATGGTTGGACCTTTCATCTTTTTTGATCACTTAGGCCCAGCTATTTTCCCGGCTGGAAAAGGCGTCGATGTTAGACCCCATCCCCACATCAATTTAGCGACGGTTACCTATCTATTTGAAGGAAGCCTTCTGCATAGGGATAGCCTAGGTACAGTACAAGAGATTTTTCCCGGCGAGGTGAACTGGATGACAGCGGGCAGAGGTATTGTCCATTCTGAGCGATCGCCCGAGAGCTTTAGAGAGAAAGAATCTACGCTTCACGGCATTCAAACCTGGATTGCCCTCCCCGCAAGCGCTGAAGAAGTTGAACCTAGCTTTTCCCATTATCCGGCGACTGATTTACCGAGGTGGATTCAAACAGGCACCAGCGCGACCTTGATCGCTGGTAGCTACCAGTCTCACCAATCGCCCGTTAAAACCTACTCTGCTACGCTTTACCTGGCGCTCGCTTTCACAGAAGGTAGTCAATTTCAGCTAGCGCCAACAGAAGGTTTAGACAGGGCTATTTATAGCGTCACATCCGGCCTGTTCGTAAATGGAGAGCCTTTAGAGCCCTATCGTCTAGCCGTTTTAGCGCCGGATGAATCAGTAGATATCAGTGCAGGGGCTGAGGCAAAAGCAATGATCATCGGCGGGGCACCAGTGGGCGATCGCACCAAGTACTGGAACTTTGTGTCGAGTCGCTCAGCGCGTATCGAGCAGGCAAAACGAGATTGGCAAGACCGCCGCTTTCCGGCGGTTCCCGATGAAACTGAATTCATTCCGCTCCCCGATGATTCAGATCACGTAGTAGCGCAACCCCTCTGAGTTAACGTCCCATTCTGCCCTTGGCTCCCAAAAACTGTCTGAAGTGTTGATAAATATAAGTATGAAAAAAACATTTTGGCTGTGGATAGTGGTTGGCATACTGGGTGCCCTACTGGCTCAGCCAGGCGCGATCGCCCAAACGACCCAAATTATTCTGTTTGACGGGCCTGACTTTAGCGGTGAACAGCGATCGTTTTCCTTTGGGGTGCGTAATTTAGGCAACCAGGGCTTTAACGATCGCGCCGAATCAATGGTTGTGGTCTCGGGCACCTGGCAAGTCTGCTCCGACTTTGGCTCCCGAGGCAACTGCAAAACCTTTAGCCCCGGTAACTACTCGTCGTTGGGTTCCTTTGGGCTAGCCAATGCCATTACTTCCTTTCAGCCCGAGACCACCACTACACCGTCGGTCGGTGGCGGCGCTAGCCCCCGCATTACCGTCTATTCAGACTCTGGCTTTAGCGGTAACAATACCGTCTTTACCACTTCCATTAACAATCTCATTCCTCGCGGGCTCAACGACACCATTTCGTCGCTTCAAATCGATGGCGGCAACTGGCAGTTGTGCGCCGACGTAAACTACCGGGGCAGGTGCCAAACCTTAGGCCCCGGCAGCTACAGCAACCTCAGCGCCCTGGGGCTGCAAGACACCATCAGCTCAATGCAGCTAGTCAGCAGCGATAGCTCGGGCAGCAGTGGGTCTAGCGGTAGCTTGATCACGGTGTACCTCGACGTTAACTACGGTGGTAGCAGCATCACGGTGGCTGACTCGATCGACAACCTGATCCCTCGGGGGCTCAACGATCAGATCTCCTCGGTGCGCATTCAAAGCGGCACCTGGCGACTGTGTTCAGACGTCGGCTATCGAGGCAACTGCCGTACCCTAGGCACCGGCAGCTACAGCGACCTGAGTGGTCTAGGCTTGCAAGACAACATCAGCTCGATTCAGCGCATCCAGTGATCGCGATTGCTGGAGACTGGCTGGTTGACTGACAAAACTAATCAGCGCCATAGCAGTACGTGTGTATTTTGAACTCGATTCGATAGGTGCGCTGCTCATGCTGTTTCCGAGACGCCATAGCGGGTTCAGGATCGCGGTTATGAGTG
>NZ_JBNXVS010000057.1:0-30065 GCF_050565655.1 Nodosilinea sp. AN01ver1
TGTCGCTCGTAACTTCGCGCTCAATCTCTACCGCTCCAACGCCTTCTCCAATATGGCTCAGGCTGAACGATTCTGTAAATTCGGCCTAGATACACTCAAGACCGTTTTTAGAATGAAATAGCCCTGGATTTTTAGGGGCTATGGCAATCAACGCTGGTTTGTGAATGGATAGACGCGCATCTTGGTTGCGCAGGCAGCACGTCTATCCTAAGAATTTTCACGCTTCATGGGGATCGCTATACGTTTAAGCATCCCCTATTTCTTTGAAGTCGCTGATCACTAGATTGTGAAGTGTCAGTAAGCATTTTCTAAAGGCCTGGGCCATCACAGAAATGTCGTGTAACGGTCACGTGTAGGCATGATCTAAATCACAACAGAGGCGGCTCAAATGGTTTGACATCCGCCAGAATATGGGCGGTGTCTCTGCTGGCCTGGCTGCCCCAGCCGCTGGGCCATGCGATCGCTGCTATCTCGACCTACCCCTAAAATCTTTAACGCCATGACCGCCAATTTTGCTGCGTCTGCTCGCTTGTCTGGTCGGATCAACATGGGCCAGGTTACGGTCGTGGGGGCTGGCAACGTGGGCAGCACCCTGGCCCAGCGCCTGCTAGAGCACAACCTGGCCAACGTGGTGCTAATCGACATTGTGGCCGGGCGACCCCAGGGAGTAGCGCTAGATCTGGCCCAGGCGACGGGCAGCGAAGGCCACAACCGCACCATCGTCGGCACCAACGACTACCAGGACACCGCCAACTCCGACATTGTGGTGATTACCGCCGGGCTGCCCCGCCGCCCCGGCATGACCCGCGACGACCTCACTCAGACCAACGGCAAAATCGTGATCGAAACGGTGCGGCAGGCGCTGGCCGTGTCACCTCTGGCCAGCATTATTGTGGTCACTAACCCGCTCGACGTGATGGCCTACCTGGCCTGGAAGGCCAGCGGGCTGCCGCCCCAGCGGGTGATGGGCATGGCCGGGGTGCTCGACTCGGCCCGGTTTCAGCGCTTTATTGCCTGGGAGCTGGGGGTGCCGCCCCAGGATGTCTCGGCGATGGTGCTGGGCGGCCACGGCGACCTGATGGTGCCGCTGCCCCGCTACACCACCGTCAGCGGCATTCCGGTCAGCGAGCTGATCAGCGCCGATCGCCTGGCTGAGCTGATCGATCGCACCCGCAACGGCGGCGCTGAGATTGTGCAGCTGCTCAAGCAGGGTGGGGCCTACTACGCTCCGGCCTCGTCGGCCTGCGTGATGGTGGAGGCCATGCTGCGGCACCAGCGGCGCATTTTGCCCCTGGCGGCCCACCTGAGCGGCCAGTACGGGCTCGACGACCTGTACCTGGGGGTGCCCTGTCGGCTGGGGCGGGGGGGTGTTGAGGAGATTTTGGAGCTGTCGCTAACGGCAGAGGAGCAGGCGGCGCTGGCGCGATCGGCGGCTTCGGTTAGAGAACAGCTGAGGGGGGCTTTGGCGTTATTGGAGGGGTAGGACTGCGGCATGGAGTGCAAAATGCAAAGTTCAAAAGGCAAAGTTCAAAATTAAAACTCCTGAGTGCCCCAGGGTTTAAGCTGGCTGCATAGCGGGTTTGCGTCTGGCTGGCTGTGCAAGGGGCAGGTTGGTAGCGTTGGCTGGGATGGCTGGGGCGATCGCGAGGGACTGGGCAACTCCGATTAAAATGACAGAATCGATAGGTACACTGTCTGTTAGCACGGTTCCACGCTCCAGGTTTTGCGATGACGGCCTCTATTCCGACGCTTTCTGCCCAGTACGACCCCACTCAGACCGAGACGAAGTGGCAAACCCAGTGGGAAGCAAACCAGGTCTTTAAGGCCGACCCCGACCACCCCGGCGAGCCCTACTGCGTGGTGATTCCGCCGCCGAACGTGACCGGCAGTCTGCACATGGGCCACGCCTTTGAGAACGCCCTGATCGATACCCTGGTGCGCTACCAGCGGATGGCCGGGCGCAATACCCTGTGGCTGCCCGGCACCGACCACGCCAGCATTGCGGTCAGCACCATCCTCGATCGCCAGTTTCAGGCGGAGGGGCTGAGCAAGGAGGATGTGGGGCGCGATCGCTACCTGGAGCGGGCCTGGGAATGGAAAGCTGAGTCGGGCGGCACCATCGTCAACCAGCTGCGCAAGCTGGGCGTTTCGGTGGACTGGTCGCGCGAGCGCTTCACGATGGATGAAGGGCTCAACGCGGCGGTGCTGACCGCCTTTACCCAGCTCTACGACGAGGGGCTGATCTACCGGGGCAACTACATGGTCAACTGGTGCCCCGCCAGCCAGTCGGCGGTGTCGGATCTGGAGGTAGAGCAGCGCGAGGTAGACGGCCACCTGTGGCACTTCCGCTACCCCTTTACCGATGGGTCGGGCTACCTGGAAGTGGCCACCACCCGGCCCGAAACCATGCTGGGCGACACGGCGGTGGCGGTCAACCCCAACGACGATCGCTACCGCGATATGGTCGGCAAAACCCTGACCCTGCCGATTGTGAACCGCGAGATTCCGGTGATTGCCGACGAGTATGTGGATGCGGAGTTTGGCACCGGCTGTGTCAAAGTCACCCCCGCCCACGACCCCAACGACTTTGCCATGGGCCAGCGCCACAACCTGCCCATGATCACCGTTATGAATAAAGACGGCACCATGAATGAGAATGCGGGGCCGTTTGTGGGGCTAGATCGCTTCGAGGCCCGCCGCCTGGTGGTGAAGCGGCTGGATGTCGAGGGCTTTGTGGTCAAGATCGACGACTACCACCACACAGTACCCTACAGCGATCGCGGCAAAGTGCCCATCGAGCCGCTGCTCTCCACCCAGTGGTTTGTCAACATTCGCCCCCTGGCCGACAAGGCGCTCGACTACCTCGACAACCGCCAGGAACCCAAGTTTGTGCCCGAGCGCTGGACCAAGGTGTACCGCGACTGGCTGGTCAACCTCAAAGACTGGTGCATCTCGCGTCAGCTGTGGTGGGGCCACCAGATTCCGGCCTGGTACGCCGTCAGCGAAACCAACGGCGAAATCACCGACGATACCCCCTTTTTCGTGGCGGCTACCGAGGCAGAGGCCAGGGAGAAAGCCACCGAACGCTTTGGCGAGTGGGTGGAGCTGGTGCGCGACCCCGATGTGCTCGACACCTGGTTTTCGTCAGGTCTGTGGCCGTTTTCCACCATGGGCTGGCCCGACGAGTCGGCCCAAGACTTCCAGACCTACTACCCCACCACCACCCTGGTCACCGGCTTCGACATCATCTTCTTCTGGGTGGCCCGCATGACCCTGATGGCGGGGCACTTTACCCACACCATGCCCTTTGAAACCGTCTACATCCACGGCCTGGTGCGCGACGAAAACAACAAAAAGATGTCGAAGTCGGCCAACAACGGCATTGACCCGCTGGTGCTGATCAACAAGTACGGCACCGACGCCCTGCGCTACACACTCATTCGCGAAGTGACCGGGGCGGGCCAGGACATTCGCCTGGAGTACGATCGCAGCACCGACGAGTCGGCCTCGGTCGAAGCCAGCCGCAACTTTACCAACAAGCTCTGGAACGCCTCCCGCTTTGTGATGATGAACCTGGGTGGGCAGTCTGCCGCCAGCCTGGGCGTGCCCGACTTGGCCAATCTGGAGCTGGCCGATCGCTGGATTTTGTCTCGCTTTAACCGCGTGGTGCAGAGCGTGCGCGACAACCTCGACGCTTACGGCATGGGCGAGGCCGCTAAAGATCTCTACGAGTTTGTCTGGGGCGACTTCTGCGACTGGTACATCGAGCTGGTCAAGCCGCGTTTGCAGGGGGAAGGTTCGGCGAAGTTCACCGCCGCGCAGCAAACCCTGGCCTTTGTGCTCGACGGCATTCTCAAGCTGCTGCACCCGTTTATGCCCCACATTACCGAGGAGCTGTGGCACACCCTCAACCAGGTGGGTGACGACCAGTTTCTCGCCGTGCAGCCCTACCCCACGGTCTTTGAGGGCCTGATGGATGACGACCTGGAGCAGCAGTTTGCCCTGGTCTTTAACACCGTGCGCACCGTGCGCAACCTGCGGGCCGAGGCGGGCATTAAACCCAGTCTGCGCATCGAGACCATTCTGGAGAGCGAAAGCGCCGCCGAGCGCCACATTCTGCACGCCACCGCCGACTACATCAAAGATCTGGGCAAAATTGACACCCTGGTGATTCTCGGCGGCAAGCAGCCCGTTTCTACCGCCCACGCCGTCGAAACGGGGGCAGAACCCAATCCGTCGGCGAAGCTCAGCGAGAACCGGGTGGTGGCCGAGGTGCAAGACTTCTGGCACACCATGCTGCCCCTGTTTGAAGAACCCCTGCACTACGCCGGGTCGTTCTTTGCCGATATTCGCCGCCCGGCCTTTACCCTGCTGTGGATTTTTGCGGGGCTGGTGGGGATCAGGTTCGCCGGGGCACTGGTAACAGCGGTCGACAGCACGCCGATCTTTGGCACGCTGATGGAGCTGGTGGGCCTCTGGGTCGCCTTCAACTTTGTGCGGCAGAATTTGCTCACGGGGCGCGATCGCGAGCAGCTCGGCCAGACCTACCAGACCTGGCGACGCAAGGTGCTGGGTTCCGATACCGCGGTCAAACCCGCCGCCAAACCACGATCGCGCCCCGTTTCTGAGTCTGCGGTGGCTCAAAACGGCAGCAGCGCGATCGCCCCGGCCCCCCTTGAAGCTCCAGAAGCCCCAGCCGAACCGCCCCAAAAACTGTTCGCTGGCGTCACCGGAACCGTGCAGGTACTAATTCCGCTGACCGGCGTAGTCGATGTCGACGCCCTCCGGGCCAAAGTCGAGAAAGACCTGGGCAAGGTCGAGGCCGAAATCAAGTCGCTCTCCGGGCGGCTCAGCAACGCTGGCTTTGTCGACAAGGCCCCCGCTGAGGTCGTGCAGGGTGCCCGCGATGCCCTCACCGAGGCCGAGGCCCAGGCCGCCATTCTCAAGTCGCGGCTGGCCATGCTGTAGGGATCTGGCGGGGAAGTTTCTGTACGCTAACGCCATGGCTGCTCCCTTGTTCCCTGGCTGATCCCCCTTGCCCCCTCAATAAGGGGGGTTAGAAAGGGCCGTCTACAGCGTGAGTCTGGGGGATCCCTCGATGTGATCGCATATCTCACCCTGTTGGGCTTGATCCTTCAATGCGTACTCAGGAAAGATCGATTGCCCAAGCTAAAGTGAGTGCCGAAGTGCGCGCCTTTCTAGCCCTGGCGGTGCCCCTGGCCGGTGCCCAGGTGGCCCAGGCCGCCGTGGGCTTTGTCGATACGCTGATGATGGGGCGACTGGGGGCCAATATACTGGCCGCTGGAGGGCTGGCGGCCCTGTGTTTTCAGCTGCTGCTGGCGGTGGTAGGCGGCTTTGTAATGGCGGTGGGGCCGCTGGTGGCCCAGGCTTTTGGGGCGGGCGATCGCGCTCAGGTCGAGGCCGTGGCGCGGCAGGGCTTTTGGCTGGCGCTGGCGCTGAGTCTGCCGATGATGGCCGGGCTGAGTCAGATGGCAGAAGTGCTGCGGCTGCTCGGGCAACCCGCCGCGATCGCTGAGCTAACCGCCCCCTACTTTCAATGGATTCTCTGGGGCGCACTGCCGGGGCTGTGTTTTGCCCTGCTGCGGGGCTACGCCTCAGCGCTGGCCCAGGCTCAGGTGGTAATTGCGATCGTGCTGGTGGGCACGGCGTTTAATATTGCGGGCAACTACGCCCTGGGCTTTGGCAAATGGGGCTTTCCGGCGCTGGGGCTGGGTGGGCTGGGGCTGGCCAGCGGGCTGAGCTACTGGCTGATGTTTGGCCTGTTTCTGCTCTACATCCTCAGGCACCCCAACCTCAAGCAGTACCAGTTTTGGCGCGGGTGGTACCGAATTCAGCCCCGGCTAGTCGGGCGCATGCTGGTGATGGGGGCCGAGCTAGCGATCACGATCGCCCTGGAGTTTAGCCTGTTTGCCGTCGTTACATTTTTGATGGGCATTTTGAGTCCCGAAGTGCTGGCCGCCCACCAGACCGTGTACCAGACCATCTACCTCATTTTCATGGTGCCGCTGGGCCTGTCCTACGCGGCGACGGCACGGGTGGGGCAGGCCCTGGGCCAGCAGGATATGGCCCAGGCGCGGCGGGCGGGGTATGTGGCGATCGCGATCGCCGCCGCCTTTATGCTGCTCTCAACCGTCGCACTGCTGCTGTGGCGTCAGCAAATCATCGGCCTCTACTTAAACCTGGAGGACCCGGCTAACGCGACCGTGGTGGCCCTGGCCCTACCGATGCTATTCGTGGCAGCCCTAGCTCAGGTAACAGATGGCGTGCAGCGGGTGGCCTCGGGGGCGCTCTACGGTCTGCAAGATACCCGCCTGCCGATGGTGCTCAGCGGGCTGGCCTTTTGGGGCGTGGGCCTCACCACCGGGTACTTGCTAGGCTTTGGGCTGGGGCTAGGGGGCGTAGGGCTGTGGATTGGCCAGTCGATTGGCGTCGCCACCGCCGGAGTCATTTTTGTGGCTCGATTCCATCGACTGACGTGCCCCAAGTCGCCATAAAATAGTACATAAAAACTATTAAGCTCTAGGGTATCGTTCCCCACAGCCGCCGGGTTTGTCGCACAATTAGAGCTACCCCACTTCCCCAGCGTCATGGTTCAGAATCTCAAGTTTGACACGGTCAGCGATCGCCTGCCGCCCCAGAATATCGAGGCCGAAGAGGCCATTCTGGGCGGTATTTTGCTGGATCCTGAAGCGATTGGCCGGGTGATGGAGATTCTGGTGGCCGACGCCTTTTACACGGGGGCTCACCGCGATATCTACAAAGCGGCCTTGGCTCTGCACGCCAAGGGGCAGCCCACCGACCTGATGACGATCGCCGTGTGGCTCAAGGACAACGGCAAGCTAGAGCAGGCGGGCGGCCAGACCCGCCTGGCCCAGCTGGTCGATCGCACCATCAGCGCCGCCAACATCGACCAGTACGCCACCCTGGTGATGGATAAGTACACCCGCCGCCTGCTGATCCAGGCCGGGGGCGACATTGCCCAGCTGGGCTACGACACTACCCTGCCCCTGGAGAATGTGCTGGATCAGTCGGAGCAGCGGCTGTTTGGCATTACCCAGGCCCGACCCCAGGGGGGGCTGACGGCCACCTCAGATATTTTGATTGAGACATTTTCAGAAATTGAGCAGCGATCGCTCGGCGTGGTGCTGCCCGGCATTCCCTGCGGTTTCTACGACCTTGACGCCATGACCCAGGGTTTTCAGCGCTCAGACCTGATTATCGCCGCTGCGAGACCGTCAATGGGCAAGTGCCTCAGTGCCGATGCTCAGATTGTGCTGGCCGACGGCAGCCTTCAGACCATTGGCGATATCTATCAACACCAAACCGCCTCCCTGCTCACTCTGGGGAATGACTGGCGTTTTAGGTTTACTGAACCCAGCGCCTACGTGGATGATGGCGTTAAACCTGTGTTTCGGGTAAGAACGCGATCGGGGCGGGAGATTGAGACTACCCTCACCCACCCCTACTTGACGATTCAGGGCTGGTGTCCCCTGGCTGAGCTAACAGTGGGTACCAAAATTGCCGTACCCAGAACGCTGCCAGTGTTTGGTACCGAAAGTGTCCCTGAGCACCAGGTCAAACTTTTGGCCTACCTGATCGGTGATGGTTGCCTAACGGGTGCCTCGCCGCAGTTCACTAATGAAAATCCTCAAATTCAGGACGATTTCACCGCAGCGGCGCTGCAATTTCGGGGGGTGAAAGTTCGCCTAGAAACCTCCCAGGGCACTCGCACCCCAAGCTTTTACATCAGCGCCGACGGAGAAGACGTGCAGCGTGCCCGCACTGTTTTTGGTCAGGCGCTACGGACGTTGATCAAAGCCAGCGGCCACCCGGCTCGATGGTTTGCCCAAACGCTAGGGGTTGCCCCTAGCCTAGTGACGCTGTGGCAGCAGGGGGAATGCGCGCCTAATCCAGATACCTTTGAACGGCTTTGCCAACTGCTTCAAGTGGATCCAGAACAATTGGCTCCCGGTGGTCTCGCGACCATTCGCTGGATGAGCCAGAATACCGTTACCCTTTGGTTACAAGATCAGCAACTCTGGGGCAAATCAGCCCATCAAAAAACGATTCCGGAGGCTATATTTCGGCTTAGAAAACCCCTTCTGGCCCTTTTCCTCAACCGCCTCTTTGCTACCGACGGCTGGGCGACGGTACTGGCTAGTGGGCAAGCCCAGATCGGCTTTGCTACGGTTAGCGAAACGCTAGCCCGGCAGGTTCAGCATCTGCTGCTGCGATTTGGAATCTTGTCTCAGCTTAGATCCCGCGCTGTCAAGTACCAGGGTGGTCGTCGCTCGGCCTGGCAAATTGATATCACCGATGCTCTATCGATCAAAGCTTTCAGCCAAGACATCGGTATTTTGGGCAAAGAAGTAGCTTTGGCAAAAGTCGAAGCGGCGTTGGCAAACCGCCGCTACCAGACCAACCGCGACCTGATTCCGGTTGAAATTTGGGATGCTCTTCGTGTCGCCAAGGGTGACGAGTCCTGGGTATCTTTAGCCACCCGAGCCGGATTTCAAAGCACCAGCAATATCCACGCGGGTAAACGGGCACCAACCCGTAATCGCCTCTTTGCCCTGGCCACCGCCCTGGAGCACCCAGAACTTCAGCACATTGCCACCAGCGATGTCTATTGGGATGAAATCGTCGCGATCGAGCCCCAGGGTACTAAACAGGTCTACGACCTCACCATCCCCGATACCCACAATTTTGTGGCCAACGACATTTGCGTCCACAACACCAGCTTTGTGCTCAATATTGCTCGCAATATCGCGGCTTTGCAAAAACTTCCGGTCGCTATTTACAGCTTAGAAATGTCGAAGGTGCAGCTGGTCTATCGCCTGCTCTCCAGCGAAGTGGAGATGGAGAGCAGCCGCCTGCGCACGGGTCGCATTGCCCAAAACGAGTGGGAAAAGCTGGGCCACGCCATCAGCGTACTCTCTCAAATGCCGATTTTTATCGACGATACGCCCAACATTTCGGTGACCGAAATTCGATCGCGCTGCCGCCGCCTCCAGGCTGAGCAGGGCGGTGCCCTGGGCCTGATCTTGATCGACTACCTGCAATTGATGGAGGGCGGTGGCGACAACCGGGTGCAGGAATTGTCGAAAATGACGCGATCGCTCAAAGGTCTGGCCCGCGAACTCAATGTGCCAATCATTGCCCTCTCGCAGCTCAGCCGGGGCGTTGAGTCGCGCACCAACAAACGCCCGATGATGAGTGACCTGCGGGAATGCGTGACTGGCGATACTTTGGTGGTGCTGGCCGATGGGCGACGGGTGCCAATCCAAGACCTGGTGGGCAGTACCCCAGAGGTCGTTAGCCTAAATGCTCAGGGCCAGCTGACCCAGGCCCAGGCCGAGTTAGTTTGGCAGGTTGGTACTCGTCCGGTTTACACCTTAACTACAGGTAGCGGGCACAAAATTCGTGCAACCGAAAATCACCGTTTGTATGCCTTCGATGGTTGGCGACAGCTACAACAACTAGAGAAGGGCAACCTTATTGCCGTAGCTCAGCTAGAAGCGTTGAAGCGTGAATCGTCTACAAATACCGGAGCGGCAGGCATTTTTTGGGATGAAGTGCTTTCTATTACGCCTGCGGGGGAAGAACCCGTGTATGACTTGACTGTACCGGGGCCAGAGTCTTGGTTAGCAGACGGCATTGTCTCGCATAACTCGGGTGCGATCGAGCAGGACGCCGACTTGATCATGATGCTCTACCGAGAAGAGTACTATGACCCCGACACCCCCGATCGCGGCATTGCCGAGATTATTCTCACCAAGCACCGCAATGGGCCGACCGGCACCGTCAAGCTGCTATTCGAGCCGCAGTTTACCCGCTTCCGCAACCTGGCCACACCGGGAATGTAGGAACTTACTGCGGTAATCTAGCTGTGGCTGTTCCCTCTAAGGCATCATCATGGGCCAACTAATTCGCTTTAACCGTCCCGACGGTCAAACCTGCAGCGGCTACTACACCGAACCGGCGGCGGGCAGCAGCGCCCCCGGCGTGGTCGTCATTCAAGAATGGTGGGGCCTCAACGACCAGATCAAGGGCGTAGCCGACCAGCTGACGCAGCAGGGCTATCGGGTGCTGGTGCCCGACCTGTACAAGGGCGAAGTCACCGTCGAAGCCGCCGAGGCCGAGCACCTGATGAACGACCTCGACTTTGGCGATGCCGCCACCCAAAATATTCGCGGCGCGGTGCAGCACCTCAAGGCCGATAGCCCCAAAGTGGCCGTGCTGGGCTACTGCATGGGCGGCGCGCTGACCGTGCTGGCGGCAGTCTACGTGCCCGAAGCCGATGTGGCCGTGTGCTGGTACGGGGTGCCACCCGAGGAGGCCGCCGACACCCGCACCATTGCGATTCCGTTTCAGGGCCACTTTGCCCTGCAAGATAGCTTCTTTCCGCCAGAGCAGGTGAAGGCGCTTGAAGCCCGACTCAAGCAAGGCGGCGTCAACTATGAGCTGTACTGGTACGACGCCCAGCACGCCTTTGGCAACGAGAACAACGACATCTACGACCCAGAGGCGACCAAGCTGGCCTGGGCGCGATCGCTGGCCTTCCTCTCCAATCACCTGACTTAGACATTCATTGACCTGCTAATCGACACTGGGGCAGCCGGTAGTGTTGATAACTTTAAACCTGGCGATTAAAACAACTAATTGGTTATATAGTGAATTAAGAGGCTATGTACATTCCTGATTAGATCGCCTGGAGCAGTGCGCTATGGATCAAGCGTTAATCTTTCGCCAACTCTTCGATGCAGATTCATCGACCTACACCTACCTGCTGGCCGACCCGGCGTCCAGACAAGCGGTGCTGATCGACCCCGTATTTGAGCAGCATCTGCGCGATCGCGCCCTAATCGAAGAACTCGGCCTCACCCTGGTTGCCACCCTCGACACCCACTGCCACGCCGACCACGTAACTGGCGCGTGGCTGATGCAGCAGGCGCTAGGGTCCAAAATTGGCATCTCGGGCCGCTACGGCGACATGGTGCAGGGGGCCGACTGCTTGCTTGACCATGGGGATGTGGTGACGTTTGGCGGTCGCGCCCTCGAAGTGCGAGCGACCCCTGGCCACACCGACGGCTGCCTTACCTACGTGCTCGACGACCACTCCATGGCCTTTACCGGCGACTGTCTGCTAATTCGTGGGGCGGGTCGCTGCGACTTTCAGCAGGGCAACGCCCACATCATGTACGCGTCTATTACCGAGCAAATTTTTAGTCTGCCCGACGACTGCATCATCTGGCCCGCCCACGACTACAGCGGTCGCACGTCGTCTAGCGTGAAGGAAGAAAAAGCCTACAACCCCCGCATCGGCGGCCAGGCCGACGAAACCGACTTCGTGGGCTATATGGAAAACCTGGGCCTGCCCCACCCCAAAAAGATCGACATTGCGATTCCGGCCAACTGCGTCTGCGGCAAACCCGAAGATGGTCAGATGCCCACCGTGGCCGAGTGGGGACCAGTGCGCCTCAACTACGGCGGCGTCAGAGAAATCGACCCCCAGTGGGTGGCCGAAAACCTGGGCCAGGTCCACGTGCTCGACGTGCGCGGCGAGGATGAGTTTAATGCCGAACTGGGCCACATTGCGGGGGCTCAGCTGGTGCCGCTGCCCGAGTTAGAGGCCCGAGTGAAGGAAATTCCTGCTGAGCAACCTGTGGTGACGGTATGCAAGTCGGGACGGCGATCGGCCCAGGCCACCGTAATTCTTAAAAAGCAGGGGCTCAAAGAAGCGGCCAGCCTGCGCGGCGGCATGCTGAGCTGGAACGAGGCTCGTTTGCCGGTAGAGAAGGCTTAGCGTCTTTGCCCAAATTTGCAGCGATGGACTCAACTCCGAACCAGGGCATCGTCTAGGCGGTGCCTTTTTGTTATAGGGTTACGGCAGCTGGTCGGGGTCAATACCCTGGGCGCGGAGTAGGGCGGCGAGGCGATCGGCCCGCTGGCGCTCGGTTTCAGCCCGCTGGCGTTCGGCTTCAGCCCGCTGGCGCTCGGCCTCGGCCTGTTCTGCACTCCAGAGCAGCAGGTTGCCGTCGGCATCCCACCAGCGCAGCCAGTTGAGGGTTTGAGTCAGGCGTTCGCCATACCAGACCCCCAAAAATAGCTCTAGGGGCTCAATCCAGAATCGTCCGGCAGCATCGGGTTGTTGAATCTCATAACGACCGTTTTGCAAGTGGCGTACTTCTAATTTGGCCCTTTGGGGGGCGTAGATGACGTAGACGGGCACCTGCAAAATGTGTTCGTAGAAGTAGAGCTTGCCGTAGGGTGCAATCGATCGAATGGATAGCTCACCGTTATCATCGGCGGAGAGGAATTCCATCACGACGGCTACTGAATCGCCTTCTAGCTGGGGAGTGTAGCTGCGGCGCACTACATTTTCAGGAATTGGATTCACCCGTGGCACGTAAAACCAGTCAGGTGCTTTGATGATGGTTTCGTCATCTACCCCGGCAACCAGGCCAAAATTAGAGCCAATCAGCATCTCAGGCCGAATGCGTTGGGCTGCGCCGAGGGCATCGGTCAGTGCAGCTGCCAAGGGCGGCTGATGAATGTTTTCCACTGGATCGTCGAGCAGCTGAAAGTCATCGGGCAACGGTGGCCAGGTAATTGTGGGGCCAGTGCGAGGTTGAGCTTGAACCATAACAAGCTTGTCCTGGGCGGCGAAATGGTCAACAGCAAGAGGAAGATAAGTCCATCCTAATCGCTGGCTCTGTCAGGCTCTACCGTGCCTGACAAAAGTTGAGGGCGATCGCACCATCCCATCCGGGTAGTGCGATCGCCCCATGCAAACAGCCTTAACCCCTAGCGCACCGCGCCGACGCGCACGGTTTGCAGGCTCTCGGCCAGCTGGCGCACGACGGCCACCATCGCCAGCGGGTTGTCGAGCTTGTTGACGGCTGAGCCGACGCCGACGCCCGCTGCACCAGCCGCGATCGCCATCGGAGCCGTCACATCCGACAGGCCGCTGGCGCACAGCACTGGGATCGCTACCGCGTGAGAAATAGCGTGGGCGGCGGCCAGGGTGGGGGCGGCTTTCTCAATTAGCCCCAGGGTGCCGGGGTGAGCGGGCTGGCTGCTGGTGCCCCCCTCGGTCTGGATGATGTCGGCTCCAGCTTCCACCAGGGCTTCGGCCAGGCTGACCTGCTCGTCGAGGGCCAGAATGTGGGGCACCGTCACCGACAGGGTGATATTGGGCAGCAGAGCGCGGGTGCGACGGGTGAGGTCGAGCACCTCGGGCGCTTCAAAGCGGCGGCCCTGGGCGTAGAAGGCGTCGAAGTTGCCGATTTCGATCAGGTCGGCTCCGGCGGCGACGGGGGCCAAAAAGGCCTCAGGCTCTACCGCCGAGACGCAGATGGGCAGGGTGGTTTGGGTTCTGGCCAGGCGCACCAGGTCGGCATCGGCGGCGATATCGACAAAGGTGGCCCCGCCCTGGTCGGCGGCCTTGACCACGGCGGCGACCCGCTGGTGGTCGGTGTTGGTGAGGCCGCTGATAATTTTTAGAACGGAGTGGGTGGCAAAAGCCCGCTGCAAATCAGAACGCATAGGTGATTACTCTCAATCGCTGGTCTTAGTCCTGTTTGGGATGGCACAGGCCATGCCCCTCGAACAGGGTTGATTGGGACATTGTCGCATTCTGAGCGGGGTTGCGGCGGCAGATGTCAGAGAAAGCCAGAACCCTATGCTGAGTTCTACGCGGTTGCACCCCGGATTGTAGGGGCATTGCAGTGCAATGCCCCCACGAGGTTTCTGTTTGGAGACAGGGTGATGCGATTCGGATTTACCCTGCATACGGGCGGCCCTATTCCATAATTACGATTACGCCCTGGGACTGGTGGTCGGAGTTCATCAGGGGAGTGCAGGTGACTCGACAGGTAATGTTGCGCCCTTTGCGATTGACGGCTTCCAGCGTGACTTCGGCGGCGTTGCCGTCGACCAGGGCAAGGCAGTCGCGAATGGGCTGGCGCAGCTGCCCCACCGGCAGGCCAATGTCGAGGTTGAGAAAGTTTTGGCCGACGGCTTCTTCGGGGCGCAGGCCCCAGAGGTCCTGAGCTTTTTGGTTCCAGATCTGCACCTGAAAGTCGTGGTTCACCACCACCACGCCCCCCTTGAGGCTGGTGAACACGCTTTCTAAAAAGGCGTTGCTGTGGTTGAGGTCTTCGCTGCGGCGCTGGAGTTCGTCGTTGACGGTTTGCAGTTCTTCGTTGGCCGACTGGAGTTCTTCGTTCATGGTCTCCAGCTCTTCGTTGGTCGATTGCAGCTCTTCGTTGGTGGTTTCGAGTTCTTCGTTGGCCGACTGGAGTTCTTCGTTGGTGGTTTCGAGTTCTTCGTTGGTCGATTGCAGCTCTTCGTAGGCCATCTCCAGCTCCTGGTTGGAGTGTTCGAGTTCGGCCTGCAGGCGCTTAAAGCGGGTGACATCGACAAAGCTAACGCTGGCTCCCAAGATAGCGCCGTCGCTGGTCAACAGGGGGTTAACCTGCACCTCTAAAAAAACGGCGTCGCCCCGCGAGTTTTGCCAGACGATATCGGACAGGGCAACGGTGCGGCGGCTCTCGTAGGCTTCTTCGAGGCACGATCGCAGCTCTACCGGGCGATAGGAGAGTTCTAGATCTCGCAGGGGGCGGCCTACATCGCGCTGGGAGAGGCCAAACAGCACCCGCATCCGCTGGTTGGCCATTGCCAGCACGCCGCTGTGGTCGAGCACGATGCGGGCCACCGGGCCAACGTCAAAGGCGGTCTCGCGCAGCCGCATCTGGTCAGATAGGCGATCGGCGGCGTCTTCGCTGCCGGTTTGGGTCATGATCAGCAGGCGATCGCGCACGTTGGTGCGGGGCACTTTAGAAAAAATTCGCCCCTTGAGCTGCACCGGGCTAAACATATCGCTGTGGGTGAGCAGCATTTCGGCTTTGCCCAAAAACAAATAGCCATTGTCGCGCAGGGCAAAGTGAAACCGGGCCAAAATTCGGCTCTGGGTTTCAGCATTGAAATACATCAATGTATTGCGGCACAGCAGCAGATCGACCTTCGAAATGGGGGCGTCTTGAATCAGGTCGTGGCGACCAAAAATGACCAGGCGGCGCAGATCTTTGCGAAAGGTGTAAAGCCCTTCCTTGTCCTCAAAAAACTGCTCCAGCTGGGCGGCTGAAAGGCCCTCTACCTTTTGCTGCGAGTAGGTGGCCTGGCGGGCTTCGGCCAGGGCATCGTCGTCGAGGTCGGTGGCGTAAATTTTGACCCGATCTTGAAATGCCTCAATCCCCAGCAGCTCGGCCAACAAAATGGCGATGGAATAGGCTTCTTGGCCCGAGGCGCAGCCAGCGCTCCAGACCCGAATCGCGGTTTCACCGGGCTTGGCGCGCAAAATGGCGGGCACAATTTCGCCACGCAGCGTATCCCAGGCGCTGGTGTCGCGAAAAAACGAGGTGACGTTGATCAGCAGGGTGTTAAACAACTGCTGAAACTCGTGGGGGTGCACCTCTAGATAGTCGATGTAGGCGATAAAGGAGTCGACCCCAACGACCTGCATGCGCCGACTCACTCGGCGCATCAGGCTGGAGCGCTTGTAGCCGCTAAAATCGACCCCTCGATTGGTGCAGATGTGGTCAAGCAGGGCCTTGAAGTCGGTATTTTCCAGATCGCTTGTCACAAACTACCCTCGTCGCTGCACTAGTTTAGCCAGGGCGGGCGGAATTTGCTCGAGCGGCAAAACCCAATCGACCGCACCGGTAGCGATCGCGGCCTGGGGCATGTTGGCCACGCTGGCGGTAGCCGGGTCTTGCGCAATCACCCGACCGCCGTGCTGCTTGATAGCGCGTACCCCCAACGCGCCGTCGTGGCCATAGCCCGTGAGCACCACGGCGATCGCTTGGTGGCCAAAGCACTTCGCCACCGAGATTAGCGTGCAGTCGGCGGCGGGGCGGGTAAAGTTTACTTTTTGAGTTTGCGTCAGGCGCAGCCTGCGATCGCCCGTCACCAGCAGATGATGGTCGGGGGGGGCAGTGTAAATGGTCGTGGCTTCAATTTTCTCTCCGGCTTCGGCATCTTTGACCTTCAGCGCCGTCATGCGGTTCAAAATTTGGGGCAGCAGGCTGGCGGTGTTGGGGTTGAGGTGCATGACCACAATCAGGGCGACGGCAAAATCAACGGGCAACTGGGGCAGCAGCTCGCCCAAAGCCTTGATTCCACCCGCCGACGCGACAATGGTGACCAGCTCGAACCGGGAGGCTAGCGGGGCAGTCGATGGCGGGGCATCAGTCATGGGTTTCCTTTGACATGGCAAATAACCCTACAACAAACGACCCAACGGGTTCAGCCCAATCTCAGCCGGATGCTCAGGTTGGGCCTGGTTTGATGCGGCGAAAATCGAGTTGTAAACAGAAAACTTTAGAACAACGTTGTTCTAAGCGCATCTGATGTAGTTTAGGCTATGTTTTTTTTTTAAGTACAAAAGCAATAAATTGTAGGACAGCCAGGGCCGCCGCCCTCGTCAGCTATAGGTTAAAGACTCGACTCCAGGTCAGAGACCTGGTCTGAAGAAAGATTGCCGCCCTGTAGCCGCATTTCTTGCTGACGCAGAATAATTTGCCTGACCAGTTCGACATTTTGCTCGGCATCGGCGGCGCGTTTGGCAAACTGCTCTGCCGACTTGGGTCGGTTTTGCTCTCTGGCGTAGGTCTCCAACCGCCGCGACAGCGCGGCGCGCTCTTCGATCGCGCGTACTGCCGTCCACAGGGCGCGCTCCAGGTCGTCGGCCTGTTCGGCAACCAAACTGTCGAGCGAGTAGGCGTGGCCCACGTGGCAGCGATACCGCAGCAGGTTGCCCTCCCGCAGCTCCCACAGCACGCCGCCGCAGTCGGGGCAGGTGAGGGGCGACGCCGCATTCGAGCGCTCCCCCTGTTCAGCCGCCGCTTTTTCGTCAGCGACAATCTCGTCTTCAAACCTGGGCTGTTCAGAGGTCATAGCGGAGGCATCTGGGGTGCGGGTGGTCAGGAACGCAATTTCCTTGGCCAGATCGGCCAGCGGCAGCACGCGATCGACCGCTACGTTTGCGATCGCGCTCTCGGGCATGCTTCTAAACATCGCCTCGGCAGGGTCTTGTACCAGAGCCAGGCCCCCCTCGGCCTTAATGGCGCTGAAGCCGCTGGTGCCGTCGTCGAGCATGCCGGTAAGCACCACGCCAATCACCCTGGCCCCGTAGGCCTTGGCCGCCGAGCGAAACATGGGGTCAACAGCAGGACGATGGCCGTTTTCCTTTGGCCCCCGGCTCAGCTCTACAGTGTCGGCATGAACCAGCAGGTGATAGTCGGGCGGGGCAATATAGACGCGACCCGGCTGAATGGCTTCCCCATTCTGAGGGTGGGCCGCAGGCAGCGTGTCGAGGCGGTTGAGAATGTCGGGCAAAAAGCTAACGCCGTAGGGCGGAAAATGTATGGTCACAAAAATGGCCGCATTTAAGTTGGGGGGCAGCAACTCAATCAGCCGAGCCAAGGCCTCAACCCCGCCCGCAGAAGCTCCGATTACGACAATGCAGTGACTTGCCATAATGGGCTCCTAACAAATGGGCAAATTGTGAATGGGCAAGTTATTTTGCACCAACGCATAGCATAGCCCCATCGCCAACCATAAACATCCCCCCAAGTGAATGTCTGAGAGAGGGGATAGCCCAGGACTCTACCCGAATGAAACGCCCACATTGCTGGTGCATCCCACTTTTGCAAGGTTGGCCCCCCCTACATTGCTGGTGCGATCGATAAACCACGGGCTGCGATCATCAATCATCCAGGGCCTTCCTACTGCCCCTCGTTCCAATACTCAGCATTGGGGCACCAGATGGGGCTCGACCCACAGTTGGCTGATACAAGCCTCTGGGGCGGAAACTTTATTGCTCAGGTCAACTAAACAACCGCACGAATGCGATAAACGATCGCACCACTGCGATTAACAATTACAGGGCTGTGATTAACAATTACAGGGCTGCGATAAACAATCACAGGGCTGTGATTAATGGTTACAGGGCTGTGATTAACAATTACAGGGCTGTGATTAATGGTTACAGGGCTGTGATTAACGGTTACAGGGCTGCAATCGTTAATTTAGGCAATCCAGATCGCTGTCGCGTTGGGTCAGCTCAATCATTCTATCGTTCCTACGCTCCGCGTGGAATGTCCACAATGGCGCTCCTGCGCCCCGCTTCGAGCAGACGCAGGAGCGTCTGAGGAGCCAGTGTCAACGCAGGAGCGTTGGCACGATAAAAACAATGAACACTTCCTAAAAACGCAAGCCCCTCAAGAGCAAAGTTCTGCTGCCAAACTTTTTCTCTCACAAAAGTCTTTCTTTGGAGAGATAAAAACTGTCCCTAGATGCAGGACTATCGGGTTGTTGCGTCATTTTGTTCCCTGATGCGACAATCGGCGGAAATTTGGAGAAGGCATGAAACTGCTAGTCGTTTACTACACAATGTACGGCCACACAATGCAGCTAGCCCAGGCTGTCGTTGAAGGAGCCAAGCAGGTATCTGGCATAGAGGTAGAGCTGCGACGGGTGCAGGAGTTTGACGCCGTCAACCAAATTATCGATAGCAACGACGCCGCCCGACAGGTGCGCGAGCAGCAGCAAGACATTCCTGTGTGTACTGTAGATGACCTCAAAGCTGCCGATGGCGTGGTGTTTGGCTCGCCCACCCGCTACGGCAACATGACCGCCCAGATGAAGCAGCTCTTCGACTCCACCGCCAGCCTGTGGCTGAATGGCGACATGGAGGGCAAGCCAGCGGGGGTGTTTACCTCCACCGCCTCGACCCACGGCGGCCAGGAAACCACCCTGCTGACGATGATGGTGCCGCTGCTGCACCTGGGCATGCTGGTGGTCGGCGTGCCCTACTCGGTGACGGGCATGATTCACACCGAGGCGCGGGGCGGTACACCCTACGGCCCCTCTACCATTGCAGGCGGCCAGGGCGAGCTACAGCCCAAGCCCGAAGATTTGGCGATCGCCCGCGCCCTGGGCCAGCGCGTCGCTGAGGTGACAACCAAAGTGCGGGGGTAGCAAGCTGCTTCTCGTGCCAATGCTCTGCATTGGCATGTTCGTTCAAGGCTCTGGCTTCTGAGCCGAGCGGCAGAGCCGCAAAACTAAGGTGCCCAGACGGAGTCAGGGCATCAGTGAACAGCCAAGTCTGATCGCTCAGGGCTTGAGGGCAAAGCTCATGCGGCAGGGTGCCACCGTCTGCGGCAGCTCAACGCAAAATTGGCTGCCCCGGCCCAGCTCGCTTTCTACCGTAATGCTGCCCTGCATAACCTTGACCAGAGCATGCACGATCGCCAGCCCCAGCCCTGTTCCCTGAGCCGTGCTGCGAGCGTTGTGAACCTGCCAAAATTCTTGAAAAATATAGGTCTGATCTTCGGCGCTAATGCCGCAGCCGGTATCTTGCAAGACCAGCAATAGGCGGTCGGCGGGCAGCGCTTTTACTCTCACCGTTACCCGGCCACTGTCGGTAAACTTGATTGCGTTTGACCACAGGTTGGTAATAATTTGCCGCAGACGAGCGCGATCGTTGGTGATTAGCAGGGGCGCATCGGGCAGGTCGGTTTCGAGGGCGATCGCTTTTTGGGCGGCCAGCGGCTGTAGCTCGTCGAGGGTGGTGTTGACCAGTTCGAGCAGGTCAAAGGTTTCGAGTTTTAGCTCGACCTGGTGCGCCCGCAGCCGCGAAAAGTTGAGCATGTTTTCGATCAGGCTGAGCAGGTGCTGGCCATTGTGGTGAATGCGCTCGGCCATTTTGATCGCCCTGGGGTCTTGGTTGGGGCTAAACTGCCTCATCAGCACCTGCGAAAACCCCAAAATCGCCGTCATCGGCGTCTTTAGCTCGTGGGAAACGGTGGCCAAAAGCTGGGCTCTGAGTCGATCGGATTCTAGCAGCTCCAGATTTTGGGCCTGAAGCTGAGCGATGGCAGCTTCGGCTTTTTTGCGATCGCTAATGTCTCGCATTTGCCACCGCAGCCCTACCGCAGTACCGTCTACATCTTCGACAGTTTGCACAGTAATCTCTACCGTAATCGGCTCCGCCCATCGCCCTGCGATCGTCAGTTCCCAGCCCTGTACCCGCCGAGTCTGCCGAATTTGGCTAAGCAGGGTGCGAAAGTTGACCCGCTCGGCCTGAGCGACATGGGTAACCAGGGGTTTGCCCCGCAAATATCGTTGCTCAGCATTCAGCAGCATGGCCGCCGCCCGGTTGGCCTCCTGCACCACGCCATTGAGGTCGGTAACCAGATAGCCGTCGGGGGCAAACTCAAACAGGTGCTGGTAGCGCTGGCGCTCGTTTTCGGCTACATGCCGAGCGGCGATAAGCTGATCGTTTTGGGTGAGTAGTTCTTCTTCGGCAACGTGCAGTTCTTCGACCGCCAGGCGCAGCTCTTCTAAGGCCAAAACCAAATGCTGCGATTGATCGGTAGGGAATTCTTGGGCACCGTCATACAGTGTTTTGACCCGGTCATTAACTTTTTGTAGGTACTGGGTAAAAAATTTGGCTTGAAGCGCACTCACACTGCCCCCTTGTTGGTCACCTTGGGCTCAGTCTGTCGTCAATGGCAGATATTCACATCCCCCGCCATGAGTATTTGTATTGAGAAGTGCTGACTGTCAGGATACTGTATGTCAGTCAAACTTTAGCGGTCAATCGGCCAGGTGACCACCTGATTACGACCTCTGGCTTTGGCCTCGTATAGAGCTTGGTCGGCCATTTGCACCAGGTTTTCGACCCGCTGGCCAACGGTAGGCACCAGGCTTGCCGCTTTAAAGCTCCAGGCTAGCACCCGCAGCGGCGAACTGGAATGCGGCAGGTCAAGACTTTGAATGTGGGCCAGACAGGTGGCGGCCAAAAACCGAGCCCCGGCCACAGTGGTCTGGGGCAAAATGGCGGCAAACTCTTTACCGCCGTAGCAAGCAATCAAATCTTGGGGCCGTTTGAGCGGCCCTTTGAGGCCGTTGGCAATGGTTTGCAGGCAGCGATCGCCGCCAGCCGCTGGGTTTCGGCGTGCAGGGCCGACTGCTGAATCGCAATTTTGTGGGCGACCTGCAGGTCTTCTAGGCTCCACCGCAGCCCCTCTAGGGCTTGCTGACGCAGTTCTGGGGTGAAATGGGGCACAGTTTGCAGCATGCGCCAGAGCATTTCAGCTTTCTCAACGGCAGATGAAATGCTCTGGTTAAATGGCTCAAGATCGCGAAGATTGAGCGCAGAGGGCTGGTTAATATAAGGAGCTACGGACGGCTATTCCTAGCGCGAATTCGCTGAGCAATGCCACATCGCTGCCGCTGTCGCCACCAGCGCTGAACCATATAAAACGGGCTAACCAGGCTGTAGACATACAGCGTGAGTTCGCAGGCGGCCACCGTATCGGCGATCGCCTCAGCCCGGTACCTGAGCAGGTGGCGCGCAATCTTGCACAGGTCATTCGCCATGTACAAAAGCGTCATCAGCGGCCACAGCCACCCGGCCACGCTCAGCATACGGGTGCGGTGGCGGCTGAGGCCAATGCCGCGAAACAGCCGCAGCAGGTAGTCGCGCTCAAACCGGCTGGCCGGAATCTGATGCTGCATGCGCATCGCCGGGTTGTACCACACCTCCCAGCCGTGGCGCTGCATGTAGAGCACCACCTCCAAATCTTCGCCCGCCGCCCGAAAGCCAATCGCATCGGCTAGCGATAGCTGCTCAGGCACGCTGGCTAGCCAGGCCTGCCGCCGCACCACCAGCCCCGCCGCCGGGGGCAAAACTTTCTGCCGCGGGTCGTAGATTAGCGGCTCAGACCCGCGCTCGGTGAGGGCGAGCATGGCCCCAATGCGATCGAAGTTGGGCGGCGGCGCGGTTTCAAAATCGCCTCGAATGCGGCTGCCAAAGGCCCCTGCCTGGGGGTGAGCCTGGCTGAAGCGGTGAGCCGCCAGCACCCAGCCCAGCGCCGGATGGTTGTCGTCGTCTAAAAACCCCACCAGCGGGCTGCGGGCAATGCCGATGGCGTGCTGGCGGGCGTAGCCAGCCCCCTGGCGCGGCTCAAAGGCGTAGCGCAGCGGAATATCTTGAGGCCACTGCTGCTGGTAGGTTTTAACCACCTGGGCGGTGCCGTCGGTGCTGTTGTTGTCAACCACAATCACCTCCCAGGCCAGGTGCTCGGTGCCCAGCTGGGCCAGCAGACAGTCGAGCACCTGGGGCAAGCGCTGCTCGCCGTTGTAGGTACAGATCACCACGGCCAAATCGAGGGCCTCTGAGCCGGGAGAAGCGGTGGCGAGCTTGAGCCGCAGCTGTCGCAGCAGCCGCTGGGTATAGCTGGGCAAAGGCCGATGGGTCATAGCCCGCCGCCTGGAGGTGTCAGGCGGGGTCAGCAGTTTGGCGGGTGGCGAGCTTGCCCAGGCAGAGGGTACCGATGTCGCTAGGGCAGGAAGAGACAGCTCAGCCATAGGTGCCAAGTCCTTTGCACTACTGGGTTACGCTACCCAGTGTGCCCGCCGAGAATAGCCCGATATCCTGCTGATGGCCGGACTTGTGGCCTGGTTGGCGACGGCTGACCGCAGTGCTAGCCTAGTGCAGCCCCGGCTCGATCTGGCTGATGGGCACAAAGCACTCGTTGGGCAGCAGCACAGGGCGATCGCCAAAGATGAGCTTACCCCGATGGGTCTTGGTGCTGATGGCAATGCCGATGGGGCGCTGCACATCTTCGGGGTGTACTTCGTAATAGGTGCGATAAATTTGCCGGGCCGACTTCAGCAGGGCCGGGTTAAGCGCCATCGGTGGGGCGCTGGGTTCCGGCAGCTGGCTGGGCGACTGACTTGAAAAAGGGGGTTGCTGTAGACCGTACACGGCTCACCTGTGCGCTTATAGACAGACTCTAATCGATCTTTCCAGGGGCAGCAAACTCTAGAAGGGCTTCTAGAAAGAACTTTACGCCAGGGCACGCAGCAGGGCTTCGCCCATCGCCTTGCAACCCACCTGGGTCATGCTTTCAGACATGATATCGCCAGTTCGATAACCCTGATCTAAAACTGTTGTTACCGCCTGCTCAATGCGATCGGCGGCGACGGGCTGGTCGAGGCCGTAGCGCAACATCATGGCGGCGCTCAGCACCTGGGCCAGGGGGTTGGCCCTGTCTTGCCCAGCAATGTCGGGGGCTGACCCGTGCACGGGCTCGTAGACCCCAGGCCCGCTGGCTCCCAGGCTGGCCGAGGGCAGCATGCCAATGCTGCCGGTCAGCATCGCCGCCGCATCCGACAAAATATCGCCAAACAAATTGCCCGTCACGATGGTGTCGAACTGCTTGGGCCAGCGAATCAGCTGCATGGCGGCGTTGTCGACATACATGTGGGTGAGGGTGACATCGGGGTAGTCGGCAGAGAGGGCGGTAATGCGATCGCGCCACAGCTGCGACACCTCCAGCACGTTGGCCTTATCCACCGAGCAGAGCTGGCCCTTGCGCTTCTGGGCCGTCTCAAAGGCGACCTTGCCAATGCGATCGATCTCGCGATCGGTGTAGGCCATAGTGTTGACGCCCCGCTTTTCTCCCGTCTCGGTTTCAAACACCCCCTTGGGGCTGCCGAAGTAAATGCCCCCCGTCAGCTCCCGCACCACCATGATGTCCACACCCTCTACGACTTCTCGCTTTAGGGAAGAGGCATCAATCAGCTGGGGCAGAATGGTGGCGGGGCGCAAATTAGCAAAGAGTTCAAGCCCCGATCGCAGCCCCAGCAGCCCCGTCTCAGGTCGCTGGTGCCGAGGCAGCGTATCCCATTTGTAGCCCCCGATCGCCGCCAGCAGCACCGCATCGCTGCCCTTACAGGTCTTTAACGTGTCCTCCGGCAGCGGCTCCCCGGTCGCGTCGATCGCCGCCCCACCAATCAGCGCCTCCTCAAACTCAAAGGCCAGATCCATCTGGCCGCCCACAGTCTTGAGCACGTCCACCGCCACCGCCATAATCTCAGGGCCAATGCCGTCACCGGGCAGCAGAGTAATGCGATAGGTCGAAGTCATAGCGTTTGAGAAATGTGATTTACCGCAGGGTGGGCACTGCCCACCAACCAGCCTGGGAAGCGCACCGATTCAATATCATACCCCCAGGGGTTTCCCCTTCACCGACGTACCCACCCATCCAGCACGGGCTTAGAGCCGATACCCTGCACGGGCAAACAACCGTTTGCCCCTATCAGATTCCTGCTTTGATTTAGTCTGGTATCGCTCAAGGATTCTCCCATTCTCACCCACCTACCCCTTCGACTCCGCTCAGGGGCCGTCTACCCACCTACCCCTTCGACTCCGCTCAGGGGCCGTCTACCCACCTACCCCTTCGACTCCGCTCAGGGACCGTCACCCACCTACCCGCCCCCTCCTCCACCCCATGCCCCAATACCTCTACCTCCACGGCTTCGCTTCCAGCCCTCGCTCAGCCAAAGCCCAAGCCATGAAAACCCGTCTCGCCAACCTGGGCATCCCTCTGATCATCCCCGACCTCAACCAGGGCGACTTTGCCCGCCTCACCCTCAGCCGCCAGATTCAGCAGGTCAGCGCCTTAATTTTGTCGCAGAATGAACCTACGGTACTGATCGGCTCTAGCCTGGGGGGCCTCACCGCCGCCTGGGTCGCCCAGCAGCCTGCCATTACAGAACGCATCGAAAAACTCGTGCTGTTGGCCCCCGCCTTTAACTTCCTCAAGCAGTGGCTGCCCCGCATCGGCCCCGAGCAGTTAGAAACCTGGCGCACCGAGGGCATTCTCCCGGTCTACCACTACACCGAGCAGCGGCAGATTCCCCTCCACTACGAGTTCATTACCGATGCCCAGGGCTACCAAGACGATAGGTTGACCGCCCCAATTCCTACCCTGATTCTCCACGGCACCCAGGACGAAACTATATCTATAGAAGCCAGCCGCGCCTACGCCGTCCCTCGCCCCTGGGTGCGCCTGGTCGAACTCCCCAGCGACCACGCTCTGGTAGATGTAGAAGCCGACATTTGGCGGCACACTCGTGATTTTCTGGGCTTAGGCATCTCTAAAGAGTAATGATGAATTGAGATGGCTGATGAATTGGGATGGTCGAGAGGTCAGCTGAAGGCTAAGCTCTGACCAGTAAAAGCAACAGGTATGATAGGGGTGATCTAACCCGTCAGGGTAAAGATAAGGTTCAGTTTATGACTCAGGCCACGGCGCAAATTCGCTGGACAATTCACGATCTGGAGGTGCTGCCCCAGAGCGAAGGCACGCGCTACGAAATCATTGATGGAGAGTTGTTCGTGACTCGATCGCCCCATCGTTGTCACCAGCAGGCCGCTGGCAGGGTGTTTGCCGTTCTAGATACCTGGTCTGCTGAGACTGGTCTGGGTGAGGCCATTCCGGCTCCGGGGATTGTGGTATCCGACGCTGACAGCGTGATTCCCGATGTGGCCTGGGTGAGCAACGAACGGTTGGCCTTGATTGAAGATGAGGCTGGGCACCTGACCGATTTTCCAGAGCTGGTGGTCGAGGTACTGTCGCCGGGGACGAACAACATTCGCCGCGACCGGGAAGCAAAGCTCAAACTTTACTCTATTCGAGGCGTTCAGGAATACTGGATTTGCGATCGCTTTACTCGGCAGGTTGAAGTCTATCGCCGCCAGGCTGCCCAGCTAGTTTTAAGTGCCACTCTACTGAGCCAAGACACCTTAACCTCTCCCCTATTGCCGGGGTTTAGCTGCCAGGTAGAGCATCTGTTCAGCCGTTAGGCCAGTTGTGCTGTGTTCCTCAAACGGCAGTTGCCAAACCCGTTTCAAGAATTGCAACCCCCGTGCCACAATTAGCCCAATCCTCTACGTTAGTAACAGGGCAGCCCGGTGGAACCGTCTTCCCTCAGTGAGCACAATCCGGCCCAGCCAGCGCCGACCCCGCGTCAGCTGCACAGCATCAAGGCTCAGCTCGACCTGGTGCTGCTGGCCCTAGAAGCCCTCACCGGCCTGGGGTCCGATGCCATGCTGGCGGCGGCAGAGACTCTGGGGGTGTCGGATTTGCTCAGCGATCGCGTCAACCTGTGGCGCTTGCGGCAGGCCAGCCCGCTGCGCAAGGGGCAGGGCCGCAAAAAGCTCGATGTCGACGAAGCCCGCGCCCTGGTGCTGGTGAGTTGTCATCTGGCGATCGCCCACCGCGACCCCATTCGCCAGGCCGTGGCGCGCCTAGAGCAGGCCCTCGCCCAGGGGCAGCCTCCCCACCGTACCGCTCAGCTAGGCGACTACCTCGACGCCTTCAGCAACGCCTACCAGGACCGTATGGAGGGCGACCAAACCGCCACCACCGACGAGATCACGACCCTGGGGCTAAAGCTGCTGGTCGATCTGCTGTTCTACAGTGGCTCCGGCGGCAGTCGTAAGCTGTGGGTGGCCCTGCTGGAACGAGCGGAAAAGTGAGGAGAATTTTGATGCGATTTTGGATTTGAGCTGCTGCTTGAGAAGGACTTGTTAGCCACCACCTGAGCAACCCTTTGAACGTTGCCTTTTGAATTTTGAACCTGTAACCCACCCAGCCGAAGCCCATGGCTCAGACCGCCACTGTCACCTCCTACGAATATGCAGCGGGCACCTGCACCCTACGGCTGGTGGGGGAGCTTTCGCCCCTGAGTCAGGTTACGGGTCGCCCGGTGCTGGGGCGATCGCGCTTTTCGCTGCAAATGTATGGCGAAGAAGCTGACGCTGCGTCGGCGTCGGCGACTAACCAGGCCATTATCTTTGAGATCAGCGGACGCGAGCCGCAGTTTTCGGCTCTGGCGGGGCTGGTGCAAACCTACGTGCAGCGCCATCTCAATGCCGACGCACTCACCGCCGGAGGCGCTGTATCTCAGGGCCAAAGTACGCTTCAGCCCGTGGGGCTAACCCGCCATCAGCTGACCCTGGCCATCCCGCCAGATCCGCCCAACATAGTTGAGCTGTCAACCCTGCAGCTAGCCGATCTGGCCGACACCCTGGAGCAGGCCGAGGGCAACCTCCAAATTTTACCGGATGCCGCGCCGGTCAGGGCCCGCCGATCGCGCCCTCGACTGCCGCTTTGGGTTGGCTCTGTGGCGGCGGTGGGCATTGCGGCCCTGCTGGGTAACCAGCTGCTGACAACGACCCCTGGCCCAGTGGTGCTCTCGCCCAGCGAACCCCCAACGACCAACGAATCTGGTCAACCGCTGCCGCCCAGCGACCGTCAACAGCCTCTAGAAAGCGGGGGGGGCGCATCCTCCGCCGACTTACCCACTGCCGCCGTAGAACCGCCTTCCACCACAGGCGAAGCGCTCCCTGTACCCACGACTACGGCCCCAGCCGCCCCAGCTGCCCCAGCCGCCCCAGCCGATAGTTCAGCGGGTGCCGTCACCCCCAAGGCGTCACCGCCGCCCTCTGCGATCAGCCCAGCCCCAGCCCCTGCTGAATCTGACATCGCCGCCTCTTCCCAGGCTGAGTCGGACGCGGGGGCACAGACCGCCAGCCCAGACGCAGGCGCAATAGCAGAATCGGCTCCGGCCAGCCCCGAGGCGCTGCAGTCAGCACGCAGCAGGCCTGAAGCATTTGACGCTGGCCCAGAGCAGGCCACCACAGCTGCTCCCAGCCCGGCCCTGGAGTGGATTAATACGCTCACCCTGACCCTCCAGCGGCAGTGGCGTCCGCCTGCGAACCTGGCCGCTACCCTGCGCTACCGCCTCACCCTTGAGCCCGATGGCACCGTCACAGCCCTAGAACCCCTCAATGACTTCTCTGCGACCTACCGCGACAACCCTACCCTGCCCCAGCCTGGCACCACAATTCCTGGTGTGGCTAGGGATCAGCCTTCTACAGTGGAGGTGCAGTTTCTGCCGTCGGGTGAGGTCGTGGTGGTGCCGCCAGGGCGTTGAGCCCTAGGACGACTGCGATCGATCGCTCTTGCGCTTGGCCCTGCGCATGCGCGACACCGATATGGCTTTGTCTGCGGGAAAACCGACCACTGGCATGACCTGATGCTTGCGATCGCTCTCCAGCTGCTTCAGCTCGGTGTAGTCAATCCAGTGAATGCAGTCGACTGGGCAGGTGTCGATCGCCTCTTGAATGATGTCTTCAGAGTCGCCGTCCTGGCGATAGACCCGCGACCTGCCGTAGTCAGGCTCGATGTAGAAAGTATTGCGGGCCACATGGGCGCAGTGCTTGCAGCCAATGCAGGTAATTTCGTCCACATAGACGCCCTTCTGGCGCAGCTGGCCGCCCAGTTCTGGCTCCAGGCCGGTGCGATCGCTAGACTGCCGTAGGTTGCCGCCTAGCTCTGGCTCCAGGCCGGTCGTATGGAGGGCAGTCGCATCGGGGCTATTCACCTGGGGCTGGCCGTCAAAATGTGTCATCGTGTTATGCCATTCGTGCTTCAAAGCCCAGCTATGGGCTGTCGTCAACTAGCTGCTGAAGCCTAAAAATCAAGGCTTACAGCCCCTAGCCTGTTTTTTGGGTCGGGCGTGGCAAGGCTTGGAAGTCAAGGCTTCTGACCAGAATTGATGGCACGCCCTAGGGGCCAATACAAAGAAAGGGGCCAAAGCAGCCCCTCTTCAAGCTTCAAAAGGTCAACGCTTTAGCCATTCCAGCGCTGCACGACCAGCCGCACAGAGCCATCTTCACGCACCTGCTCTTCAGCTACCTGAAAGCCCTGACGCGAGGTTTCAGACAGCACGGTGTTATAGGCATAGCGCTGGGTTACCTGGCGCAAAAACCCCTCTACCGTTAGCGGCTGCTGCCAGTACTGCAGGTCGGCCACCAGCTCGTAGTCGCTGGTTTCAGGGTTACGGCGAAAACCTATGTCGTAGCCGTTGTCCTGGGCAATCACCACATCAGCGGTTTCAGTCAGGCCCTGATAGCCACGCACGTCGCAAGGACCGGCTTTCCAATCAGTCCCTAAATCATTCAAAGCCAGCTTGAGAGAGTCTAAATTGCGGATTTTGGTTTTGATTTGGCTAAAGTGTGACATCTTCTGCAGGGGGTATGAGGACTATGAAAATTGAAAACTTACCACTGGCTGTAGGCGGTTTTGGCTGATACAGTCTCCGCTGCCAATTGTTCATTACTCTGAGCAAAGTACTCGGAGGTGGTCTGCTGGGCCAGTACAATACCGAGCTGGGCCTCAATGGCCGCTGTGACTTCGGCACAGGAGGCACCCACAATACCGGTTACTGTTTCCTTAACCCGCCCGTCGGGGTAAATAATGAACTCTAACGTTTCCATAGGGGTATGGGTCTCAACACTGGTGATGCTGGCTTTGGGCAATGGCGACTGATGTCATCCCTGATCGGTATTACCCTCAGGTGTAGCAGCGAGGCAGCAACCTAATCTTAAATTAAGCTACAGCCTGCTAACGTTCATTACGAAAGTCAATGTATCGCATTGATTTCGTGAGCGGGCACATCCATTAGATGTAGTTTCGCGTAACTTTCAAAGGTCGTCAAGGCAGCTTAAGTTACATATTGCATCAATTTGAAGGGCCAAATAACTCTAGGCAGGACTATTTCAACCTATTCCAAAGGATGAAATATTAAGAAGATTAAAGATTGATGCGTGAACCGTCTGCTGAAACACTGCTGTTGCAACCAGTTAGAAACTATCGCTCCCAGTGCCTACTGCCTTCTCTTAAGTATCTATCTCTAACATCAAGCAATTACGCAGCTTTTTAGTCAGTAAGTAACTCTACTTAAGTTGAACCGATGAAGCCGTAGGACATCAGGGTGAGTGTTAATGCCAAATCCGAATCGCATAACCCCAATTCAAACAGGCGGCTTGCGGAGGGCCAAGCCAGAGGCGTTACGGTGCTCGCCCAGTCCCACTGGGGGTTAGCTAAGGCAGATTCAGTCTAATGCTGGCTCGCCCCGCTTTTCGTGGCACCGAGCCAGCCTTGAGCAACCAACTAAAAAGCGCCCCCCGCAGGGAGCGCTTCTATCAAATCAATGGACTAGCAAAGCCTAGCCGATGATTTCAGGAGCCTCAGCAGTGGCCAGGTCCAGGGGGAAGTTGTGAGCATTGCGCTCGTGCATCACTTCCATACCCAGGTTCGCCCGGTTGATGACGT
>NZ_JBNXVS010000058.1:0-29461 GCF_050565655.1 Nodosilinea sp. AN01ver1
GAACCCTGTTTCGCGTCCAAAAAAGCTCAAGCCCAGTACTATGACCGCATCTGGTTCTCTAGAATCCAATCCGTGCGCTATCAACTACCCCCTTGGGAGGCTGCATAAAGATGTGTCAGGCAGTCAGCTTCGAAGGACGTATTGGCGTAGAGGTCGTCGAGGTCTGCTTCGGTAATGGGTAGCCCCGTTCGGGCATCGATGGGGTTATGGGCCAGAATCTCTTGCTTGGTGATGCCCGTCTCGTCGAGGTTGACGCGGCTGCGCTGGAGCTGACAGGCCGCGAGGTAGCCGTCTTCCATGCCCTGGCCAATGCTGTACTCGTAGACGGGCTCGCCAAAGTAGAGCAGGTTGTCGGCGGTGATTTGCTGGTCGCGTCTCGACTCGTCGCTGTCTTCGGGGATGTCGAGCTGTCGGGGTGTTGCCGTTAGCCCCACCTGTACCGCACTGGGGTTACGGGTGAGCACCTGTGACCACTTGCCCCAGGCCGAACGATGGCACTCATCGATGACGATGTGGCTGAAGTAGTCTTCGGGGTAGTGGGTGGTCAGAAAGTTGGCATCGTCTTCGTCGCCGTCGACATCTAAGGTCTGGTACGTAGCGATGAGAATCTTGGCGTTCTTTTGGGGTTGTCTGGCTGATACCATCGCCGCATCCGCCCCAAACAGGTTTTGGAATGCCCCGGCGGCTTGGGTACGCAGCTCGTCGCGATCGCATACGAACAGGGCTCGCTTTAACAGCCCCGCATCGGCAATGCGTTTTAACAGGTTTACGGCAATAAACGTCTTACCGGCCCCCGTTGCCAGCGACAACAGCACACGGGCGGGTTCGTTCTGCCGTTCGCATCGGGCAATCTTCTCCAGGGCGGCTCGAATCGCGGCGTCCTGGTAGTACCGTCGGGTGTCTTCCCCGGTGGAGTACTTGGTCAGCAAGGGCTTGGCGGCTTCGTCATCGAGGCTGAAGCCCATCATCGTCTCGTAGCGCTGCCGTAACTCATTGGGTGTCGGGAAGGCTGACATCGGCTGCGGGGCGCTGGTGATGCCCGTAGAGCCGTCGTATTCAACGAAGAGGTGTCCGTTCGTCGAGTACACGAAGGGGATGTTGTGGAGCATACAGGCAACATAGTCGATGCCCTGCTGTAGCCCTTCCGTGGGCAGGGCGTCTTCCTGCTTAGCCTCGATGAGAGCCACGGCAACGGGTTGGGTGTCGCTACGGACGATGAGCCGCAGTACGTAATCCATCCGCCCCTTGCTGCGGCGTCGCGCTTTCTGGTTGACGACATCGATTCCACCAGGCGTCTCTTCTCGCCTGATGTTGTCTTCACTCCAGCCCCGTCGGTACAGGGCCGGGTTGATGAGTTTTGCTCGCGTGTCGGCTTCATTAAAGCCCATGGCGTGACGTTACCGAGTGCGGGTCGCTTTGAGAGGCCGAAAGCCTTTACCTAATTTGCCCTACATTCCTAATTCATGGGCAACACGACCACACCGGAGTTATTGGTTTCTTCACGTGAATCAGGTTGCCACAGGTTTGAACAAGCTACCCAGCAGCTCTTCGAGTGCTCGAAGATCCGTAAGCATAAGTTTTCCGAGTTTCTTGATCACCAGGTCTCTTTGAACCGTAGTGATTACGGGCTTGATAACCGACAGTTTTAACAGCCCCGCTGCTCGCCAATCAGAAATCATGGTTTCCCCAAATAGCAAAGGCGTTTTCACCTGACTCGTCACTGCAATCAAAATCAGGTCTGGCCGCGCTGCATTATATTCGCATGAGCTAATGATGATAGAAGGTCGCTTCTTCAGCGCGTTCTGGTTGGTAAACGGAAAGGGAACCAGCACGACCTCGCCAAACTCATAGGTCATCGTAGGCCGCATCCTCTGGGTTATCCCAGACCTCAGCAAAAGATGCTTCGGAGACTTGCGCCGCCGCCATTACCAAAGCCCCATCTTGATAGCCTTCCTGCTGCTGCCCAGGCATCTTAGCCTCAGCCCACTGGAGCAAACGGGTTGCTAAGTGAAACTGCTCTTGCCAACTCAAGCGCTGAGCCTCTTGCATAAGCTCTTGTAGCGTCATTCTGCCAATCTCCCCAAAAGCTTGAATCTATTGTGACATCAGAGACTAAGCTTCACAGAAGATACCCAGCATTTCAGGCCTCTGCCTGAAACTTAGCCTCTATCGAGCTGTCGTCCGAGATCGCGCAGCAGCAAGCTAAACACCTCCCCCTGCTCTGGCGTAATCAAAATCCCCGACTCGGGGATCGTGAACTGGCGGCTCCACTCCAGCCGCTCGGCATATTGCAGCAAATGCAGGTGGTTGATCGCCCCTCGCACCCCATCCGGCGAGCCGATCACCAGATGGCGCAATCGCTCGCGCCCCGGCTGGGCGTTGGGAGTTTCGAGGCGAAGTGGGCTTAGGTACCGGGAGCCTTCGAGGCTCCCGGTACCTGAGATATAAGACAACATTGGGCTTCCTCCAATAGAGACGGATGGGTAGGTAAGCCCAAAAACTTGGCCGCCCCAGACTGGTGCAGTTCGGGGCGGCCTGGGCAATAATAGCCCTAGCCTCCGAGACAGCTGTTCCTGTCGAAGGGGTTAGCTGCTGGTTGGTGTTGGCGCACCTTCCAGCGGCGTTTGACCAAATTTTTGGGAAGACAAGCTGCACGCACACAGCTATAGCTCAGTAATCTAGTCGATCTAATCTCCTCGTGCAAGTAAGATTCGTTACGTTATCTGCGGTAGACAGCTTAAATCTGTAGGCTGGGTGAAGCGTTAGCGGAACCTGGCAAAGCTTGCGGCTGTTGGGTTCCACTTCGTTCCACCCAACCTACAAGGCTGAGTAGTCTTTGAACCTAGCTGAGTAGTCTTTGAACCTAGCTGAGTAGTCTTTGAGCTTAGACGAGTAGTCTCCGAACCTAGCTGAGTAGTCTCTGAACCTAGTCGAGTAATCTCCGAGCTTAGTCGAGTAGTCTTTGAACCTAGTCGAGTAGCCTCCGAGCTTAGACGAGTAGTCTCTGAACCTAGTCGAGTAGTCTCTGAACCTAGTCGAGTAGTCTCTGAACCTAGTCGAGTAGTCTCTGAGCCTAGTCGAGTAGTCTCTGAGCCTAGCTGAGTAGCTTTGAGGGAACTTGTGGTCTACTAAGCATGGTCAATTCTATAGAGCCCAGATAGCGTTGGTACGAGGATGGTTGCAGATGATTGAGGGTGTTATGCCGGTGCTTCGGCAGGTGCAGCGCGTGAGCATTGTCTTGGGCTTTGGTGTGTTGGGCTCAATGTTGCCCAGCTCTCTGGCCCTTGCTGCCCTCTGCCCGGCCCAGTTGGCGACCCAGCTCAACGCCGCCCTCGACCAGGCTCCGCTGGATACGGCCTATACCGGCCTGGTGCTGCAAACCCAGGGGCAAACTCCTCGCACGCTGTACAGTCGCAACGGCGATCGCCTCTTTACCCCCGCCTCCAATATCAAGCTGTTGACCACCGCCGCTGCCGCCCACCAGCTAGGGGGCTACTATCGCCTGCGCACCTCCGTCTACGGCAGTCCCAATGCCGAGGGCATCACCGCGCTGCGGGTAGTGGGGCGGGGCGACCCCAGCCTGACCACGGCGCAGCTCGACGGTCTTGCTCAGCAGCTAGCCCAGGCTGGCGTGAAGCAGGTCAGCCGCCTGGTGATCGACGACTCCTATTTTCCTGGCTTTGCCACCAACCCCACCTGGGAGTGGGAAGACGCCCAGTGGGCCTACGCCGCCCCGGTCAACAGCCTGATTCTCAACCGCAATGCAGTGGCTTTGCAGGCGACCCCAACCCAGGTGGGCAGCCCATTGAGCCTGACCTGGCCCCAGCCGCTGCCCGCTGGCCCCTTCCCCTTAGCAAACGACACCGCCACCGTGGCGGCTGGAGCACCCGTCAATTCGCTGACGCTGTGGCGCACGGGCGATACCCCAACGGTGCGGGTGACGGGGCAGATGGTCCAGGGTAGCAGCGCGCAGACCTTTAATTTGGCAGTGCTCAACCCGGCCCAGCAGTTTGCGGCGGCGATGGAGCAGGCGCTGCGGCGACAGTCGATCGCGGTGGGGCAAACGGTGATCACCCAGAACCCAGCCCCGATCGCAGACCCGGAGCTAGCGGCGGTGGAGTCGCCCGAGGTGCGCGACCTGATGCGGGTCGCCAATCGCGACAGCGACAACCTCTACGCCGAGGCGCTGTTCAAAACTATGGGGGTAACGGCGGCGGGCAACATTGCCGAAGGGGATGATGTGGCTGAGGCCAGCCAGGCCGGGGGCGACGCGGTCAAGGCGGCTCTGGCCGAAATGGGAGTGAGTGCAGCGGCCCTGCGGCTGGCCGATGGTTCGGGGCTGTCGCGGCACAACCTGGTGTCACCCGATGCGCTGGTGGAGACTTTGCAGGTGATGACCACCCATCCCCAGGGGCGGTTTTTTCGCGAATCGCTGGCGATCGCGGGCCAGAGCGGCACCCTCAGCAACCGGCTGCGGGGCACGGTGCTGGAAGGGCGATTGCAGGGCAAGTCGGGGGCTTTGACGGGGAACGTGTCGCTGTCGGGCTACGTGCAGCCACCGAACTATGAGCCGCTGGTGTTTAGCGTGGTGATTAACCACTCCAACCAGCACGCCAGCGTGCTGCGGCAAAAAATCGACGAGCTGTTGCTGCTGGTGGCGCAGCTGCGCGAGGGTTGCTGAGGCGTGCCTATGCCCTAGTGGGGATAGCAGGGCTAAACTTCGGTGCGAAAATAGAATTCTTAGAGTAGAGATTGCCTCTGCCTCTGGTCAGCTGTTGTGAACCGATGGCGGGCTGGCGAGAGCTTTCGTCTATACTCGTTTCATTCCAGAACCGATTTGGCGATCGCGCAAGGTAGTCAGCATGGTGACGGCAAAAGAGGTGGCTACAGCTACAGAACCGGCGGCACTGCAGGTGGACGACTCGCTGCGGTTTCAGCAGTTTCAGAAGCTGCTGCGCGATCGCTGGCGCTCAACCGATGACTTTGACACCCAGGAGCGCCACATTGTGGTGGTGCCCTCCCTCAGCCTCGACCAGGAAGAGCTGCAAAAAATTGAGGGCGTCAACCACTACGAAGAGCGGCTGCTGTTTTCGCTGATTCGGCTGCGCAACCCCAATACTCACCTGGTCTACGTCACCTCTCAGCCGCTGCACCCCAGCATTGTTGACTACTACCTGGAGCTGCTGCCCGGTATTCCCAGCTCCCACGCCCGCGATCGCCTCACCCTGTTTGCCGCCTACGATGCCTCCCGCAAGCCCCTCAGCCAGAAGGTGCTAGAGCGGCCCCGTCTGCTAGAGCGCATTCGCAAAGCGGTCGACCCCCAGCATGCCTACATGACCTGCTACAACTCTACCCACTGGGAGCGCGAGCTTTCCCTGGCCCTGGGGCTGCCGCTGCTGGCGCTCGACCCTGACCTGCTGTACTGGGGCACCAAGAGCGGCAGTCGCGAAATTTTCAGGCGCTGCGGTGTGCCTCACCCAATTGGCAGCGAGCTGGTGTTTTCTGAGGCCGAGCTGGCCACCGTCACCGCCGAGGTGTGGGAGCAAGACCCCAGCCTCAAGCGGATAGTGATCAAGCTCAACGAAGGCTTTTCGGGGGAGGGCAATGCTCTGCTCGACCTCCGCAAACTAGAAGAGTATGCGCCAGGCAACGCGGAGCATGGCGATCGCGTCCGGGCGATCGCCAAATCGTTCTCCTGCCTCAGCTTTCAGTGCGATACCGAAACCTGGGAGCATTTCTCGGCCAAAATTCCGGTGCTGGGGGCGATCGCCGAAGCCTTTGTTGAGGGCGACCATAAAGAATCTCCCAGCGTGCAGGGCCGCATTACCCCCCTGGGCGAGGTCGAAATTCTCTCTACCCACGACCAGGAGCTGGGCGGCCCCGATGGCCAAATTTTTCTGGGCTGCTCCTTCCCGGCCCGGCCCGACTACCGGTTGGAGATTCAGGAGATGGGCCAGCGGATTGGCGAAGAACTGGCCCGCCAGGGTGCCCTGGAGCGCTACGGCGTCGACTTTATCGCCGTCGCCAAAGGCGACCCCGCAGCCCCCGAGTGGGATTTGCAGGCGATCGAAATCAACCTGCGCAAAGGGGGCACCACCCACCCGCTGATGGCGATGAAAATGCTCACCGAGGGGCAGTTTCACCAGGCCGATGGGCTGTTTTACACCAAGCAGGAACAGGTGCGCTACTACCGCGCCTCCGACAACCTGCAAAAGCCCCAGTACCAGGGCCTGCTGCCCAGCGACTTGATGGATATCATCGTCACCAAGCAGCTTCACTTTAACTCCATCAGCGGTGTGGGAGCGGCCTTTCACCTGATGGGCTGCCTGTCGGAGTACGGCAAAGTGGGCCTCACCTGCATCGGCACCAGCCCCGACCACGCCCGCGAAATCTACGACCAGGTGGTGGCTGCCCTAGATGAATCAACTCAAGCCTGAACCTATCTGCCAAGGCTGATTTAATCTTTGCGTCCTGCTTCAATCTGAGCGACACGGGCTGAGTCTGGCTTAGGCAGCTCCGGCTAGATAGCGTATGCCAATCGTCCCTGCGGTCAGCAGCAGCACCACCGATAACAGCCCCAGTCGGTCCCCGAGCGAAGCCAATACCTGAGCGAAGTCGTTGACGAAGCCGCTCCAAAGAAGCCAACTGGCATCGCTATAGCTCTCAGCTGACTAAAAGATTCAGGCTGAGTTGACACAGCTTTGGCACAGCTTTGCTATATCCAAACTTAAAAATAAGACCAGAAATCCTCCAGCTTTCTAGAAACCTAATGTTTCCATTCGCATTCTGCGCAGGTCATCAAAGAAGCCGAGTTCTTTGGGGCTCGATTTTTTAGAGGCCTGAACGATTGCTGAACGGCTCCTCTACCAGACCAAGAAAAGCTTTAGAAACAGTCAGACTGACTTGCTCATGCAACTAAGGCGATCGCCATATAGCGCATCTTTAAGGTTTCTTGGAGCCAACCTTATGTCCCTACAGTCAGGCTTAAGTCATTAAGTAATTATTCTTATTTTGCAAGGCCCACAGTAATGATAATTGACGCGCGCGCGCTATCGGCAAATCATACTTTGAAAACTGATATCTGTATTATTGGATCTGGTCCCGCAGGAATAACGCTGGCCAGGGAGTTTATTGGTTCAAACAACCAAGTCTGCTTGCTGGAGAGCGGCGGTATTAGCCAAGATCTAGACATTCAAGACCTTAGCGATGGTGATATTATTGGGGAAAAATTTCTGCCCCTAAAAGCTATCCGAAATCGACAGTTTGGCGGCAATTCCAATGTCTGGGCTATCAAGCTAGGGCGTCAGGACGATAGACAATGGAAAATCGGGGTTCGCTACGTTCCTCTAGACGATATCGATTTTGTTCAGAGAGACTGGGTGCCCCACAGCGGCTGGCCCATTTGTTATAAAGACTTAATTCCGTATTACGAAAAAGCCCAGCAGGTTGCTCACTCTGGGCCATTTGACTACAGTGCTGAGCCTTGGTCAGATGCTCAAGCAAAACCTTTTGATTTTACTCAAAATACTTTTACCTCAAAAGTTTTTCAGTTTGGTGAACGAGCCATATTTTACCAAAACTATCTTGCCGAGTTAAGCTCTGCACCCAATGTCGATGTCTATCTCTACGCAACGGCTGTTGAGCTAGATATTCCCCAAGAAAATAAAGCCGTACGGAGGGTTCGCGTCAGCAACCTGACCGGAAAAAGCTACTGGATAGAGGCTAAAACCTTTGTTTTAGCCACAGGAGGCGTTGAGAATGCCCGGCTGATGCTAGCGTCCAATCAGCGTCAATCGTGCGGTGTGGGTAACGAAAATGACTTAGTCGGTCGCTTCTTTATGGACCACCCCATGCTAGATATTGGGCAGCTTTTACCAGGCCCAAAAGGGGGCTTTGCTCAAGCTGCTTTCTATGACCTCCGGCGAGTTCAGGGTAGCCCTGTAATGGGGCATATTACTCTGTCTAAAGAAATCATGGCCGAGCAAGCGCTACCCAACAATGCTGTAGTGTTGCTCCCCCGCCCCAGTAGGCGACAGACCCAGGCCGTACTCGCGCTGAAAGAGCTAGCCGAGCAGGGCTATCTCAAGCATCCTACCCCTGAGCATTGGCCTGCGATCGCTCAAAAGCTGCTCAAGGTAGCCGGGGGAGTAGACTACATCGCTCGTGCCGCCTACGACGCTCGCAAATACGATCAATCTCTCCTCCACGGCCTGGGACGAGGTGGATGGTCGGAGAGCCCTCAAATCTATAATCGCTTCAAGTCTTACGAGGTTTTACTCGTTACCGAACAAGTTCCGGATCCAGACAATCGAGTGCAACTCGGCCGCAGTCTTGATCCGCTGGGTATGCCTCGGGTAGAGCTAGACTGGCACTGGGGAAGATTCAATCGCGATAGTGCCAAGCGAACCCAAGATCTATTTGCAGCGGCAGTAGAAAAGTCAGGGCTAGGACGGTTTGTCAGCCACTTTGGCGACAAAGAACTCGCCATGCCAGGGGCTGCAGGGATAGCGCACCATATGGGTACAACCCGCATGAGCTCCAACCCCAGTCAGGGCGTTGTTAACGAAAACTGCCAAGTGCACTCAGTGCCCAACCTCTACGTGGCCAGCAGTTCCGCATTTCCCACAGGAGGATATGCAAATCCCACCCTGACAATATTGGCGCTAACATTACGCCTCGCTGATCACCTGAAAAAAACGCTTCCTCAAGAAGCGGTTGTTAATCAAAATAGCCCAGGTTCCTAACTCCCGTAGCCTTCTTATAGCGGTGCGTAGGTGAAGGCAAGCACAGTAACAACAACAGGTGAAGTGGCGTGCATCCCGCAGGGTAATCAGACTGAGTCCATCGGCGATTCACCTCCGGTGAGGTTTTGCCAGTGCTGCCCAAGTTCGCGCCTCCACGGTCCTCACGCGGCTCTTCAATTTCGCCACGGATTTTCAACCAAATTGAAATCCGGCGAATAAGACAATAGATAAACGCTATGGCTTGCCAGTAGCCATAGCGCTACCGTTGTCTCACTCGATGGTCGACGTCACTGGCCTTGAGACTCTTTTATGTCATACCCGGTTTGCTGTGGATGTGACTGATGGTGCTGCCGCTCACTGGGTCGTTGTTCGCGTTGCTAAGCGCTGGGCTAGCTAGCTAAGGTTGCATCGTTGTCCCCTTCTGCCAACTCCCGCAACGCCTCGTGATGAGTGGCTTAAAGCGCTGGTTAAGGGTCTCCCCTCTAGGATGGCGGGGCGATGCTAGCAATGGCTCAACACTGTTTAAGCAGACACCGAACGCTATCTCGGCTCCCTTGAAAGCGCTTAGCTATAGCCATCGCCAGGCCGGTTAGGGCATTCTAGAGTTTCTGGAGCGATGGCTATGCTCCAGTTCGCCGCCCGAGTTTTCGCTAGTGTCGTTTACCAATGTCCTAAGCGAACTAGCCCACACGATAAGTTGCCAAATTGCCCCTTCCCTCGCTCGTCAAGAGTGCCGATGCAGCGACGTTAACTGGCAGAGTGGGGACGCACAGGAAATCTAGCAGTACAGATGAGTGGGCTGTACAGGCTTGCACACCGCTCTGGGGAACGTAAACAGGCGGAATTGTCTGTTGGGGGTACTGTACTACACTGGGTCGCCTCTGCGCCAAACCGGTCCTTATCCAGCGGGCGTTTGCAATAGTTGCAGTCAGCGAAAGAAGCCGATTTACGTTTGATGCTTCAGATTCTGTCAACAGAAGTGTGACAAAAGCTTACAAAAAACGTTTTGCCTTTAGACGTTCTGAGTGCCATGCACTATGTGCCAGATGCGGATCGTAGCTATAGAAGTTTGTCTCAATCGATTGGGTACTCTAGCATTTGTCAGTAAGGTTATTGATTTGATATCTCCGTTCAACCAAAGTATAAACATTATTGATACGATTCAAAGCAACAATCTTATCTATTAGCAGAAGTCGCTAATGTCTTGCAGGAAAGAGATACAGTAATGGCAAAAATTCTAGTTATCGAAGACACTCAAGATCTCCGAGAAGGCATTATCCAGTCCTTAAACTGCCTCGGTTTTGAGACAATTGGGGCAGAAAACGGTAAAACTGGAATTCAACTGGCAAAAATGCACTTTCCAGACCTGATTGTGTGCGACATTATGATGCCAGAAGTAGACGGCTATGAGGTCTACAAAACCTTGCATCAAGATCCAGACATGATGGTTATCCCGTTTATCTTTCTGTCAGCTAAGGCTGACAGAACTGATATTCGTAAAGGAATGAACCTGGGTGCCGACGACTATCTTGCCAAGCCGTTTACGACAGCTGAACTGGCAGATACAATTACAAGTCGATTGCGTAAAAAAAGCACAATTGTTGATCCTTACATTGCGGAAATGAAGGACGCAACCAACCAAATTAGTGCCCTAGCGTATCAGGACGCATTGACTAAGCTGCCCAACCGTATTTTGCTGTATCAAAAATTTAAGCAAGCTCTAGAGACAGCAAAAAAACGGCAGCAGGCAATGGCAGTTTTATGTATAAATCTACATCAGTTTAAGTCCGTCAATAATACATTTGGATACTCGACGGGAGACTTATTGCTGCAAGCCATAGCTGAACGACTGACTAAACTATCAGGGCCAGAAAATATAGTTGCTCGCATTAATGCTGACGCATTTAGCGTGATTTTGGTTGATGTATCAGACAAGGATTTTGTTGAGAATCAGGCCAGAGCTATTCTCAACGGTCTTGCTCAGCCCTACTGGCTCAATGGCCATAAGATTTTAGTACAGGCTAATATTGGCATTTCTCTCTATCCAAGCGATCAAAGTGACTTTGGCAAACTGTTAAGCCATGCCGAAATGGCTATGGGTTTTGCTAAGCAATCTCCAAAAGACAGCTATCATTTCTTTCAGGTAGAAATGGAAGCCAAGTCTATGCAGAACAGCTTAATAGAGAAAGGATTAACTGTTGCTCTAGACAATTCTGAATTCCAAATTTTTTATCAGCCTAAAATCAATTTAATTACCGGGCGTATCATGGGAGCCGAAGCTCTATTGCGGTGGCACCATCCTGAGTTGGGGATGGTTGACCCAAATGTCTTTATTCCGATCGCAGAAAAAACAGGCCACATTGTTGAAATTGGCAACTGGGTCTTAAAAACTGTTTGCTCTCAAACTCAGATCTGGCAAGATCTTCACCCCATTCCCTTCAAAGTCTCCGTAAATTTGTCAGCATTTCAGCTCAGGCAAGAAGGTCTGGTTCAAACTATCTCACAAATCTTAAATCAAACTCAGCTCGACCCAAACTGCTTGGAGCTAGAGCTTACTGAAACCAGTTTAATGGAGGACGTAGAATCTGCGATCGCCATACTAGAAGAATTAAAGGCCGTGGGAATTAAGATATCCCTTGACGACTTCGGCACCGGCTATTCGTCCCTCAATTACCTCAAGCGTCTACCGCTTGACATTCTAAAGATCGATCGATCCTTCATCAAGGATATTTTTCACGCTCCTCAAAATGCCACAATTGTTACAACAATAATTGCGATGGCTCGAGGCCTAAAGTTACGCGTTATCGCTGAAGGTGTGGAGACGCAAGAACAGTTTAATTTTTTGCGAGAGCAAGGTTGTCAGGCAATCCAAGGCTACTTATTCAGCCCAGCTGTTCCGGCAGAGCAGTTTGAAGCCTTCTTGGCCGAAGATAAGCGTCTATAGCAAGCTAAATAATATTTTTTGCTTGTGGTTCAAAACAAGAGCAGAATCAAATGAGAATTGCCCCTCTCCCAGAAAACGAAGCAGAAAGACTAAGAATCTTACATAGTCTGAGCATTCTCGATACTGCTCCTGAAGACATTTTTGATGATTTAACTCGCCTGGCTTCTCAAATTTGTGGCACTCCGATTGCTCTGGTTAGCTTAATCGATGCCGATCGCCAGTGGTTTAAGTCTAGTATTGGCATGACTATAACCGAGACTTCTCGCGATATAGCCTTTTGCTCCCACGCCATTCTACAAACGGATTTGTTTTTAGTACTCGACACATCCATTGACGAACGTTTTTTTGATAATCCTTTAGTATCCGGTGAGCCACATATCCGATTTTATGCGGGTACTCCGCTAATTACTTCCGAGGGCGCTGCGATTGGTACCCTTTGCATTTTAGATCAGAAACCACGCCAGTTGAGCGCTGAGCAAGCAGAAAGCTTGAAGATTATTACCCGCCAGGTAGTAAGGCAAATTGAACAACGACGCGATTTGGCAAGTCTGGCTCAAATCAGCCTGGAGATTCATCAGATTGGAGAGAAGCTACGCCTTAGTCAAGAACGATTTGAACTAGCGATTCTGGGCTCTAGCGGAGGAATATGGGATTGGAATATGAAGACCAAAGAAGTCTTCTTCTCCCCTCGCTGGAAGAGCATTTTGGGCTACGAAGATCATGAAATATCCAACAATCTGGAAGAGTGGTCTCAGCGACTGCATCCTGAAGATGTTCAATACGTACAAAATGCCCTGGCTGCCTATCTGAAACGTGAGATTACAGCCTATGACCTGGAATATCGACTGCAGCATAAAGATGGGACTTACCGCTGGATTTTATCTCGCTCCGTTGCCCTTTGGGACGATCAGGGTAAGCCTTACCGGATGGCCGGTTCTCACATTGACATTACAGACCGCAAGCAGGCGGAAGAGATTGTTGAAAAAGCACTTCAGAAGGAACGAGAACTAAGCGAACTAAAAACTCGCTTCATTTCTATGGCATCCCATGAATTTCGCACTCCTCTGACCAGTATTATTCTCTATGCCGAACTTCTCAAGAACTACAGTCATACCTGGGATAAAAAAGAGAAGGATGAAACTTTTCAGCGAATTCACGATGCAGTTCAAACCATGACAGAACTCATGGATGGAGTTTTAGCCGTTGGTCATATAGAAGAAGGCAAGCAGGCTCTTAAGCCTACGCTGCTCAATTTTTCACATCTGGTTCAAGATGTCATAGAGCAGACAAAGCTTCTTTCTCAAACCCAGTGCAGCATCTTGTTTGATGCCTACCCAGAAGATATTAGCGTTGTTTTAGATGAAACAATTGCTCGACAAATTTTGAGCAATTTAGTCTTTAACGCAATTAAATATTCTCCTGATGGAGGTGATGTAAAAGTTTCATGCTGCCAGCGGGGAAACAGCCTATCTCTGAAAGTTCAGGATCAGGGTATTGGCATTCCTCAAGAGAACCAGGAGAACATATTTGAGCCGTTCTATCGAGCCAAAAATGTTGATTGTATTGCGGGAACTGGGCTGGGTTTAGCCATTGTAAAGCAGGGGGTCGATGCCCATCGAGGCACCATCTCTGTAGAGAGCGAGATTGGCAAGGGAACAACGTTCACGCTTATATTCCCCTGCGATGCTGAACATTTGCAGGCATCTTAGCTCGAGATCAGCCGACTATCTTTAGTCTGTTGTGCCTCAATTTGAGCTGCATTAACGACGGTCGGTAATGCAGCTCAAATTGAGGCACAACGAATCTCTAACCTAAGCTCTTACGCCTGCCCTCCATCACCCACGATCGCTCGCATGCCCTCTAGAGTGCCGGGAATACTGCGGGGGTCCATAAACATCACCTTGCTGCTGTCGCTGCTGCCGATTTTCAGCCCCATCTCCATGTAGTGCTGAGCAATTAGAAACTGTAGCGCCTCACGGGTGCCGGGGTCGGCGGCGAGGGTTTTGGCGATTACCTGCATGGCCTCGGCGGTTCCCTGAGCCTGTAGCAGCTGCTCCTGACGAAGGGCTTGGGCTTTCAGCACAATAGTTTTTTGCTGGGCTTCGGCATCCAAAATTGCCGCTTTTTGCCGCGCTTCGGCATCGAGCACCGCCGACTCGGCCCGGCCTTTGGCGCTATTCACCGCCGACTCGCGCTCGCCTTCAGAGGTCAGCACGGCAGCCCGCTTCTTGCGCTCGGCGGCCATTTGCAGCTCCATTGAGTCTTGCACGGCCTTGGAGGGGACGATGTCGCGCAGCTCAACGCGGGTGACCTTCACGCCCCAGGGGTCGGTCGAGATATCCAGCTCGCGCAGCAGCAGTTCGTTAATTTCAGAGCGGGCGGTAAAGGTTTGATCGAGTTCGAGTTGGCCCATCTCCGAGCGAATCTGGGTGAGCACCAGGTTGACCATCGCCGACTGGAGGTTTTCGACCTTGTAGTAGGCCTTTTCCATATCGACGATGCGCCAGTACACCACGGCATCGACCGTGATCGACACGTTGTCGCGGGTGATGCACTGCTGGGGCGGAATGTCGAGCACCCGCTCGCGGATGGTTTGCTTAAATACCACCTTGTCGAGAAAGGGCACCAAGAAATTGAGGCCGGGGGTGAGTTTTTTGCCGTTGTACTTGCCCAGGGTTTCGACCAGGGCCTCGTCGCTTTGGTTAATGATTTTGACGGAGCTAGCGGCGATCGACCCGCCGAAAATCAGCACGATTAAAAAACTAAAAAAGCCGCCCATAAGTATAAGTCCTTAGCAATGTTGCGGTAAAACGGTTGCGATCGAAATGCGGTAGCGAGAAGCGGTCCTTGCCGTCTACGCCCTCAGTGCGCTTTCGGGGATGACGTAGAGCGTATTGCCCTTGCGACTGACGACGACCACCGGCTGATCGGCCCCAATGGTGATAGTTTCATCGTCGCAGCGGGCCTGCCAGGAGTTGCCTTCGTAGATTACCCGGCCAGTCTTGCCGGGAGCGATCGCGGTCAGAGTACGAGCTTCGGTAGACTCCTGCAAACTGTAGGGCGTGCGCTTGGGCACAAACCGCCGCAGCAGAAAGATAAATACCAGCGACAGCGCCACCCAGAGCACAATCTGGAGGCTAAAGATCGGCACCGCCAGGGCAAAAAAGGCCACTATAAACGCGCTGATGCCCAGGGTCGACTCGACAAAACCCGTGGGCAAAAACAGCTCCATCAGGCAAAAGACGGCCCCCAGAATGGCCCAAAACAAGGGAAAGTTCATGGCAACCCGGTAGAGAAACGGAGGCGCTACCAAGGACAACTTCAAGTCGGGTCAGTCCGATTCCAGATTGTCCGTCACAAAGTTTCGCTATCCTCCTAGGATTAATCTATCTTTAGGGTCGAGCCCAATGGGGGCTTGATTACGTTGTTTTAAGAGAATCCCGGCGTTGAATTGTGCCGATCGCCCTATGAACCGTGTAGAACGCCGTCCCGCTCGCTATAAGCCCTACCTGTGGGCTGTCGGCACCGACCTGGAAACCCTGCCGATAGACGAGCTAGTGGGCCAGCGTTATCGGGTAGTGGCCCCGCGCATTTGGCTCGACACGCAGCCCGACCAGCGCCCCAGCGATCCAGATGCCTTTCCTGCCGAGGCTATACCCTACCTGCGGGCTCACTCTCACCGACTGCACGTGCCTGGGCTCTATGGCGTGCTAGAGCGCACGGGGGCACCGCCCATTTTGCTGCTAGAGAATGCCCCCATTCATCCCCAGGCGGGGGCGCTGCTGCCGGAGCTGGAGGCGGGGCTGTTTAGCGCCTCACCGCTGCGTCAGGCCAACTGGCTGTGGCAGCTGTGGCAGCTGTGGGGCACCCTCGGTGAACTAGGGCTGGCGCATAGTTTGCGACGGCCCGGCAATCTGCGGGTCGACGGTTGGCGGCTGCGGCTGCTAGAGCTGATGCCCGACGGGGAGCTAGAACCCCCAGGGCTAGCGGATTTGGCGGAGCTGTGGCGATCGCTGCTCTCCCCCCTGCACCTGGCGATCTCAGAACCGCTGCGGGCGATCGTCAACCAAATCGACGCGGGCACCCTCGACCCAGTCACCCTTGACCTCGAACTCAACCAAATTTTGCTGCGCCAGGCGGCTACGGTCTCCACCCGCATTGCCCTGGCGGGGGCCACCGCCCAGGGACCAACCCAGCCCCGCAACGAAGACGCCTGCTGGCCCCAGGGTGTTCAGAGCGAGGCCGCTGGTCTACAGGTAGCGATCGTGTGCGACGGCGTGGGGGGCCACGACGGCGGCGAAATCGCCAGCCAGCTAACCGTGCAGTCGCTGCAAATTCAGCTCCAGGCGCTGCTGGCCGAGGCCCAAAACGAGCTGCGGGTGCTGCCGCCGCAAATTATTGTTCAACAGCTTGAGGCCGTCATTCGCATTGTCAACGAGCTGATCAACTTTCAAAACGACAACCGGGGCCGGGTGGGCCGCCAGCGCATGGGCACCACCCTGGTGATGGCGGTGGTCATTCCCCAGCGGGTGCAGACCGAGCAGGGCTGGGAGCGGGTCAACGAAGTGTACCTGGCCCACGTAGGCGACAGCCGCGCCTACTGGATTACCCCCGACTACTGCCACCCGCTCACGGTAGATGACGACATTGCCGGGCGCGAGGTGATAGCCTGCCGCCAGAGCTGGCCCGTGGCCCAGGAGCGCAGCGACGCCGGAGCGCTCACCCAGGCCCTGGGCACCCGCAGCGGCGAGCACCTAACTCCCCACATTCAACGCTTTGTGTTTGATGAAACGGGCATTTTGCTGCTCTGCTCCGATGGCCTCAGCGACAACTACCGCATCGAAGACGCCTGGGCCAACTACATCGGCCTAATTATTAAAGACATCGTTACTCTCGACTCGGCGGTGGCTTCGTGGATTGAGCTGGCTAACCAAAAGAATGGTCACGACAACACCACCGTGGTGCTGATGCAGCACAAACTCCTGACTCCCTCTGCGGGGTCGGGCGATCAGGGCATTCCGGCTGGGACCGAGTCAGAATCGGTGCCACCAGCGGGGGCTAAGCTCTATGGCGAAAGCTCGCCCCAGGAAGAGTTTGTAGCGGCTCCAGCGGCACCGGCACCGCCGCGGGGCATACCGCGCTGGATACTGGCGGTGTCGGGTTCGTTACTGCTGGTGGGCCTGCTGGGCTGGTGGCTGGCCAGCCGATCGCCCGATGTGCCTGAGCCACCGACTTCGCCGCCTGCCGCCCCGGCTCCTTAGGTAGAGTGGGTGGGTAGATGGGTGGGCGTGGCGATGGGGATGTTGACGGATACGTTTACCAATTCCTGGTCTGATGCGGCACAGTCGGCGCTGCTGAGGCCGGTGCAAAACTGGTTGGTAGAGCATCCTGTCATGGGCTGGCTGGTGGGGCATCCGCTGTGGACGCTGGGGCTGTCGGTAATCGGTCTGCTGCTGTTTGCAGGGCTGTGGAGCGCGATCGCCCGCCTGACCGAAGGCTTTTGGCTGGCTCTGGTGCGATTGCCTTTTCAGCTCAGCGGCTGGATTTTTGGCGCTGTGTCGGGGCTGCTGGTGCGGCAGTGGGCAAAGCCACCCACACCAGGGGATGGGGGCGATCGCCTGAAGGAAATTGTTGCCCGACTAGAAACGTTGCAGACCGAGCAAGAAGCCCTGCTGGGGGAGATGCGGGAGCTGTTGGGGACGCGGGGAGGCGAGGGATGAGGGGATGGTCCCTGAGCGGAGTCGAAGGGGTGAAGATAGATGAGTTCAAAATTCAAAATTGAGAATTCAAAATTTTGCCCTTTGCCTTTTGAATTTTGCACTTTGAACCCAGTGGGAATGTAACCATGGAGCGTCTGCCTAAAAGGTAGGGAAGGGCCGGGTCGATGTTTTTGTTTTTGTCTAAGCTGCTGCCGCTGCTGCTCTATCCGCTGGGGCTGGCCTGTGTACTGCTGATGGCGGCGCTGGTGTTGATTAGGCGGCGGCCTGGGTGGGCGACGGGGGCGATCGCCCTAGCTCTGGCCCTACTGCTGGTGAGCAGCAACAACTGGGTGGCGACGAGGGTGATGCGATCGCTGGAGTGGCGCTACCAAGACACGCTGAATTTGCCCGAGGCGGAGGCGATCGTGGTGCTGGGCGGGTCGATTAAGCCGCAGCTGCCGCCGCGACCGTGGGTTGATGTGGCGGAGGAGGGCGATCGCGTGCTGCACGGGGCGCGGCTGTACCTGGCTGGCAAAGCCCCGCTGCTGGTGTTTAGCGGTGGCCGCATTACCTGGGGGCAGGGCCAGAGCCGCTCTGAGGCCGCCGACATGGCTGAGTTGGCGGCGGCCCTGGGCGTGCCTACTAGCGCTATGCTGATCGAACCAAATTCGCTCAACACCTTTGAGAATGCGGCCTACACGCAGGTTTTGCTGAATGACCTGGGCATCGAGCGCATTCTGCTGGTGACCTCGGCCATGCACATGCCCAGGGCGCTGGCCATCTTTAAAAAGCAGGGGTTTGAGACCATTCCGGCCCCGACCGACTTTCACGTAGTTCGCGACCCCGCAGACCCTACGCTAACCACCTGGCAGGGACGTGCCCTGAGCCTGATGCCGCAGTCCGAAAACCTGCACTATCTCAGCCGTGCTTTAAAGGAATACCTAGGCACTGGCATTTACCGACTCAAAGGCTGGCTCTAGTACAGCAGAGCAGAAATAAGCCTGCCGTTCAGAATGGCTTGCAACACTGACGCACTGGCGATTTTGCATTTTGAACTTCACATTTTGAACGTTGCATTTTGAATTCACGTAGCGTTACTCGGCCACAGTTTCTGCCCTCCGATAGGTGTCATTTACCAAGTGGATTGGTAACGTTTGCCTGTTTGTTTAGCCGGTATTGTGGCCTTCTTCATGTCCTATGTCGCTCCACCCTTGCTTCACCAGCAGCTGTTTTCCCTCGATCACGCCGCCTGGGTTGACCTGCTCGCCACCACCGAAAATCTGCTCATCATTCAAGACCTAGACGGGGTGTGCATGGGGCTGGTTAAAGACCCCCTCGATCGCGTGGTTGAGATTGGCTATCTGGAGGCGACCCAGCGGTTTGACAGTCACTTCTATGTGCTGACCAACGGCGAGCACACGGGCAAGCGGGGCATGAATGGCATCATCGAGCGATCGCTGGGCGGGGCAGAGCTGGCCCAGCTGGGTCGCTACTATCTACCAGGGCTGGCGGCGGGGGGTGTGCAGTGGCAAACCCGTGCGGGCGACATTTCCCATCCAGGGGTGAGCGAGGTGGAGCTAGCTTTTTTGGCGGCGGTGCCTGCAAAGATGGGCGATCGCCTGCGCCATTTCTTCAAGCAGCATCCCAGCGCTCTGCCTGCCCCTGACCTGGAGCAGGCCATTCAGGCCTCGGTGCTAGATAATATGGCCTCGCCCACCGCCAACCTCAACACGTTCCACGGGCTGCTGTCCGATCAGCCTGAGGTGTACGTCGCTTTACAGCAGGCTATGCAGGAGCTAATGGAAGACCTGCTGCGCGATGCAGCCAGCCAGGGACTAAACGGCTCATTTTTTGTGCACTACGCCCCCAACCACGGGCGCGGTCCCGACGGCACAGAAATTCTCTGGTTTGGCCAGGGCGGCGAGTCGGGCACTACCGATTTTCAGTTCATGCTGCGGGGGGCGATTAAAGAAGCGGGGGTGCTGGCGCTGCTCAACCGCTACTACGCGGCTAGAACGGGAAGCTATCCCCTGGGCGAAGATTTTAGCGTGCGCCAGGCTCCCCACAGCCACAGCGAACTGTTGGACCTGGTGAATCAAAACTTTGACCCGGCCCTGATGCCGACGCTGGTGGGTGTAGGCGATACGGTGACGAGCGTAGTGGTGACCGAAGACGGGCAGCCAGTGGCGAAGCGGGGCGGCAGCGATCGCAACTTTCTGCACCTGATCCAGGCGATCGGCCAGCAGTTTGGCACCGGCAACCTGGTCACCTACGTCGACAGCAGCGGCGGCGAACTCAAAAACCGCAAGGCTCTCAGAATGGAGGATCGCAGGGGCACTAGCGTAGTGGTCGAAGGCCCAGGCGACGCCCGCGACGGTGACGATCCGCTGGTGCTCAACGTGGTGTTTCCGGGCGGCTATCGGCAGTACTGCCAGGCCTTTCAAACCGCAGCGGCCCGACGACCATTAACAATCAAACAATCTGAGACAATGACCCTGGCAAATCATTCAGAAAGCTAGGGATCAACGATGGCGACAGCAGATCAGCAGGTGATTGGGGTCGACTTGGGCGGCACCGCAATTAAGCTGGGGCGCTTTACCCAAACGGGGCAGTGCCTGGCCGATCTGTCGGTACCCACCCCGCAGCCATCGACCCCTAAGGCGGTGATGGCCGCTATAGCTGAGGCGATCGCAGCCCTTGACCCCAACCGCGCAACCATCGCCATTGGCGTGGGCACCCCTGGCCCTGCCGATGCCGCTGGCCGCATTGCCCGCGTGGCCATCAATTTAGCAGGATGGACTGATGTGCCCATTGCTGACGCACTGGAAGCGGCAACGGGTCGCCCCGTTATCGTCGCCAACGACGCCAACTGCGCCGGGTTAGGGGAGGCCTGGTTGGGGGCCGGGCGCAACTACAAAGACTTGATTGTGCTTACCTTAGGAACTGGGGTTGGCGGGGCAGTTATTCTCGATGGCAAGCTGTTTGTTGGTCGCCAGGGCACCGCTGGCGAACTGGGGCTAATTACGCTTAACCCAGAAGGGCCGCCCTGCAACAGCGGCAACCGGGGCTCGCTAGAGCAGCACTGCTCGGTGCAGGCCATTCAGCGCGAGACGGGGCTAACGCCAGCGGCGCTGTTTGAGCAGGCAAAGGCGGGGGATGAGGCGGCGATCGTCTTCTGGCAAACCTACGGTCGCTGGTTAGGAGCAGGCATCGCCAGCCTGGTCTACGTGCTCACCCCCGAAGCGGTAATTCTCAGCGGCGGCATTAGTGCAGCAGCGGAGCTGTTTTTGCCGACGACGCTGGCTGAGCTGAATACCCGCGTGCTGCTCAGCTCCCGCGAGGGCATGCAGGTGCTGGTGGCCAAACTGGGCAACCAGGCGGGTATCGCTGGGGCGGCGCGGTTGGCGCTGCAGCAGTATGGCGATCGATAGATTCATGGTCTAGCCTTTGACTGACCGTCATCTACGGCTAATGAGCGAGGGCGTCAGCCGGTTTGTTTGTCATTCTGAAACTAGGCAAGCAGTGCTCTGAGTTCACGCGTGAGGGCACAGGCTTTGCCAGTTGCAATCCTCACTGGAGGAAAAAAATATGAGAACGGCTGATATCAAACCTACTCACAATCGCCGCGCGGTTGGGCTATTTTCGACTCGGCAAGAGGCCGAGCAAGCCATGCACCGCCTGCGCGACACAGGCTTCCAAATGGACCGCATTTCAATTGTGGCCAAAGCTGGAGAGGGGCTGAGAGACCTAACCTCAGACAATGATCATTACGACCCCAACAAGCCCAAATCTGAACAGGCCAAAGGCGGTGCTGGTGCTGGTGCAAAAGCCGGTGCGGTAACCGGTGGTGCCATTGGCTTAATTGGTAGCCTTGGTATCTTGGCAATTCCCGGCGTGGGGCCTGCCGCTGAGGTCGGCTTTTTGCTGGCCAACACGCTGCTCGGCGGCGGTATTGGTGCTGCCAGCGGTGGCCTGCTTGGTGCCTTAATTGGCTGGGGCGTCCCCGAAGACCGCGCCAACTACTACAACGATCGCGTTTACAACAACGACGATTATCTGGTGCTGGTAGAAGGCAGCGAGCAAGAAATTCAGGCTGCCGAGTCAGTGCTGCACGAAAACGGCATTCGCGACTGGGGCATTTACGGTGCGACTGGGTCGCCTACCTACGCAGGCGGCTACTAATACTAACGGTTAGTCAGCGATTAACATTGGGGGTGCAGCTCAGCTGTGCCCCCTTTTTCATGGGTTATTAAAAAGCTAAGCAGCTGAGCCTGAAGAGTGCAGAGGTGTGAGATGCGCTACTACTGACTAAGAGGCGATCGGCTATGATAGCAACAAATATTGTATCTGAGGGTTAAAGATATAGCTTTTAGCGTCTCAACCCCCAGGTACAGTACGTAACACCTTGGCATTTTGGTTCGGAGAGACTCGTGACTATCTATATTGGGAACTTGTCCTTTCAGGCGTCTGAGGACGACATTAGAAGCGTTTTTGCTGAATACGGTGAGGTCACTCGTATTAGCCTGCCCATCGATCGCGAAACTGGTCGAAAACGTGGTTTTGCATTTGTCGACATGGCCGATGAAGCGAAGGAAGACCAGGCTATCTCCGAGCTAGACGGAGCTGAATGGCTAGGCCGTGAACTTCGGGTTAACAAAGCTCGTCCCCGCACTGACGACGGCGGCGGCAATGGTGGACGGCCTAACAACCGCAGCAATCGTTTCTCCCACAATCCTCTCTAGGCCTATACCTGCTGCTTAAGCCAGGCTGGGCATAGTTGCAAATTGGGCAAGGTTTACTGCGTTGGCAGGGGCGTTCAGCGAATGCCCCTGCCATGCTGGTTTTTGCAGCTTAGTTTACGCTATTCTTCACGCACTGCCGTTGATGGAATAGAAAAGCTATGGCGCGGTGGCGATGGCTATTACTGCTGGTGGGGCTACTTATAAGCTTAGGAGCAGTGTTGCTACTTGCCGATGCTTTGCTGCGCTTGTATACCTTACTAGCGCTGCTGTCGCCCTTACTAGCTCGAGTCGTATTAGGGGCAGTAGTGGCAGCGATCGCGGGCGCGGTGGGGTTTGGTCTTTATCGTCTGCGTCCTTTTTTACGTCCTCGCCGACGACAGAAAACTCTCCAGGCTCCTCGCTACCCCAGGGAGGCCGCTACCGCTAATTTGCACGCGGTTCAACACCAGGTCGATCAAATTCAAGATCACGTAGCCCGCCAGGCGCTGCAAGACAAAGCGCGGAGTTTAGCGTTTTTAAACTCAGATCAAGCACTTACTATTGCCGTGTTTGGGGTCGGGTCAGCCGGTAAAACGGCACTAGTCAATGAACTTTTAGGTCAGCCTGTTGGTCAAGTAGGTGCTGCCCTAGGGACTACTCAGACTCAGCAAGTCTATCCCTGGCAAATCCCCAATGTGTCGAGAGCGCTACAGCTGATTGATACCCCAGGCATTGCAGAAGCAGGCATCGCCGGTACAGAGAGAGAGCAAGCCGCTCGCGCCGTAGCGGCCGGAGCAGACTTAATTTTGTTTGTCATTGACGACGATCTGCGGCAGGCAGAATACACCGTACTGCAGGCACTGATGGGCATGGGCAAACGAGTTCTTCTAGTACTTAATAAGGCCGATCGCTATCCTGAAGCCGATTTAGAGGCCTTGCTAGAACGGCTGCGATCGCGAGTAGTTCCCCCCCTTAGCTCCGATGATATTGTTGCCGTAGCAGCTTTGCCCCAGCCCCTACCCCAGGTCGGCGGCGGCTGGCTACAGATGCAGCCCAACCTGCTGCCCCTGCGGGCTCGCCTGGCCGATCTATTGCGCCAGGAAGGGGAAACCCTGATTGCTGACAACCTGCTTCTGCAAACTCAGCAGCTTGGCGAAACCGCCCGTCAAATTATTGACAGCCAGCGCCAGGCCCAGGCCGACGCTATCATCGAGCGGTACCAGTGGTTGAGCGCCGGGGCGATCGCCGTTACTCCCCTACCCGGCCTCGACTTTTTAGCCACAGCCGCCATTAATGCTCAAATGGTGGTTGAGCTTAGTCAGGTTTATGGCTGTGAGGTCAGCCTTGAAGAAGGCAAGGCATTGGCCCTGTCTGTAGCTAAAACCCTCACGGGTTTAGGCTTAGTTAAAGGCACCGTAGACCTGCTGGCGCTGGGTCTGCAAACCAACTTAGCAACAGTACTCGCTGGCCGGGCTCTAAAGGGCACCAGCGGCGCTTATCTCACCCGCATTGCCGGTAAAAGTTTCATCGAATACTTCCGCCAAAATCAAAGCTGGGGCGACGGCGGCATGGGTGCCGTTGTAGAGCAACAGTTTCGCCTCAATCAACGCGACGCGCTTATGAAAGCCTTTATCAAAGAAGCGATCGCTCGAGTTGTACCCATCACACGCGAGCAATCCTAAAGTAACTTCAGAAGCACAATTCGGCTAAACCAAAACCCCTCTTAGTTATGGTAGGTAGGAGGGCCAAATCAACCCCAGCTTAAGTGTTCAGGGTTTCCCCCTTCGGGAGACACTTCGTGAACGACTCTGCTCAACCCTCTGCCCAGCCACGGTCGAGCATTGAGCGGAGTCGAAATGCGTCTTTATAGACGATCAGACTTACTTACGTAGAAGCAGCCCTGGGATAGCCCAAAAGGGTAGCCAAACAGGCTATACAAACCCTGTCTGCTCAAAATCAGCACAGTCAATAGCCGATTCAGAAAGAGCAGCTTTAGGATGAATAGGGCACTTAAGCCGATGATCGCCAGTGAAATAGCGACAGTCAGCGCAGGGAATTTTATGCATCACTGTAGCCCGATCCACCCCATCTCGAACAGCTGTTATTAAATTCCAGACTGTAATTCCTACCAGTCCCCAGGCCAGCACAAAGCACACAGGCACCAGTAAAAACTGTACCACTGTTACCAGTTGTCTCGGTAAGGCCATGAGTTGTAGCGCCATAATCTAAACTCGAAATGCTTTCTCTACAGCTTCTGCCATAGCGTTAAGCCTGTACTCACCATGACTCATAGATTATAAAATCGAGATATCTAGCAACACAGCGGCAGAAGGGTTAACTTTTCTACCAGCAGTACCTAACTTAGGGCTGACTTCCTTCAGCTGCGATCGCCAATTGCACCCCAGGCAGCGATCGCAGTCGATCCATCACAGCTACCACTCTACCGTGACTCACCGATTGATCAGCTCGAATTACCACTAGGCCGCCATCTGTTAAAGTTCCCAGCGTTTGAACAGCTTCTAATAGCTGTTCATCAGTAACCGCTCTATTTCCTACAAATATTTCACCAGCCGCATTGACTGACACAACAACTTGCCGCTGGGCCTGGGCTTCAGCCGTTTCAGCACCCGGCAGGGCCACTGGCAATCCCTCATTACGAGTTAGCAACAAGCTAGAGAGAATGAAAAATGCCAGCACCGCAAAGACCACATCAATCATCGGCACAATGTTGATTTGAATAGGCGATTCTGGGTCTTCAGGTAAATGCATCGTAAACGCCCTAGCCAGGTAAATTGAACGAAAATAAACGCTAAACTAAACTGCTTCAGCCATGTGCAAAAGCTTTTGAGCCACCGCTTCATCCACCGGCATCACCGAAAGTCGACTGCCCCGCCGTACCACCCACAGTTCATCAGGGCTAAATGTCTCCTTCAGCTGATCGAGCGTAATAACCTGGGCAAAAGTTTCTAGGTAGCCCACCGTTACTGTATGCCAGCGAGGGCTATCCGGCGACGACTTGGGGTCATAGTACTTGCTAGACGCTTCAAATTGGGTAGGGTCGACGACGTTCGTTGCCACAATCTCCATCAGCCCCACCACTCCCGGCGGCTTAGTATTGGAATGGTAAAAAAAGGCTCTGTCGCCCAGGGCCATACTGGTGAGAAAGTTGCGGGCCTGGTAATTGCGAATCCCATCCCAAAGCTCGGTGCGATCGCGCTCCAGATCCGCGATGCTGTAAACGTCAGGCTCAGATTTCATCAGCCAGTAGGCCATCGCCAGTTACCTTCTCCAACAACGCAATTTGGTCGGCTTCAACCGCCGTCAGGGTAGCCCGCCGTCCACCGCTGGGGATGCTCTCCAGCCGCAGCCGAATCGCTGACTGAGGAGGTTCCACCATCCGCTCCGACCATTCGATCGCAAGTAACCCAGGCACAATTTCCGCGGCATTCCAGTAGCTCTCTAGCTCCAGGTCGTCTACCTGGGCTGGATCTAGCCGATACAGATCGACATGGTAAAGGGGGATGCGCCCCTCCAAATACTCGTTAATCAACGTAAACGTGGGGCTGCTGATTGGCTCAGCGATGCTCAAACCCGCCCCTACTCCCTGTACCAGGGTTGTTTTGCCGCTGCCCAACTCGCCCGACAGCAGCAGCACCGTGCCCGGCGGGCACAGCCGCCCCAGGCGATCGCCCAGAGACTGGGTCGCCCGCGCATCCGGTAAATCAATCACAACTACCCCGTCCCTCATAACCTCCACTACAGCAACAGGCTTTGTTCACTGTATCGCCCCTGCCGCTCATTTTTGGCTCCTACCCTCGGAATAGAAATTAGCGTATCGCACTGGCGTTGTTCTCATTGCTCAAATCCAAAGCACAGACTGCCCTCCATAGCCCCATAACCGACGCCGATGCTCAACCGGACTCATCGGAGCCAGCTTCACCAAAGCTACAGAGCAATATCCCCCCCAGCCAGCTGCCGAGCCATAGTCTGGGCTGGGCGGCACAGCAAATGACAGGTCAAGGGGTGTCGGTAGGGCAGTGTCGTTTGCAGCCGGGAGGGTTTAAGCCCATGTTTCGCTTAGATCTGCTGCAGTGGCTCAGTCCTCAATTCTTGCTGTCCTCACCTCAACCATCAACCAAGACGGTTTTTATAAATCACCCCGTCCTTCATAATCACCAAAAAATTAGTTTCTGGATCCTCAATTAACCGAATATTTTCCAGAGGATTACCATTAACCAACAGCAAATCCGCCAGTGCCCCCTCTTCCACTACGCCCAGTTTGTCGGGGTAGGGGTTGCGCTGCCCCGAAAGCTTCAGCAGGCTTGCATTTGTGCTGGTCGCCATCCGCAACACCTCTGCTGGGCTGTACCAGCGCACCATTTTGGCCAGTTTTGCCCCCTGACGGGCCGATCCCTGGGGATTAAAGAGGTTATCTGTGCCCCAGGCCGTTTTAATGTTGTACTGCTTAGCCAAGTTGTAGGCCCTGTCGGTGCCTTCAGCCACCAGCAACTGTTTAGCTCGACCCTCAGCATCTGGTTTAGGGTTGGCATCCTCATCGTCTAGAAACGGCTGCATACTCAGCCATACGTCGTTCTCAGCAATTATTCGCGCCGTCTCTTCGTCCATCAGCTGACCGTGCTCAATGCACTTGACCCCAGCTCGAATCGCCTTTTGAATTGCCCGGGGCGTATAGGCGTGAACCGCTACGTAGGTGTTCCAGTCTTCGGCGGCTTCCACTGCTGCCCTCAGCTCATCTTCGGTGTACTGTGCCACATCAATGGGGTCAAACGCAGAGGACACTCCCCCCCCGGCAGCCAGCTTGATCTGGCTTGCTCCCTGCATCAATTGCTCACGGGTACGGCGCAACACTTCAGGCACCCCATCGGCGATCGCCCCCACCCCAAACTGCTCCGCTAGACTCAGCTCTGAGGTAGGCGTGCGGGGTAGATCGCTTAGCTCACGAAAGTCGCCATGGCCGCTAGTTTGAGAAATCATCGCTCCCGATGGCCAGATGCGCGGCCCCACCAAGGTCCCACTATCCACCGCCTGTTTGAGCAGAAAGACCGGCCCGGCCATATCTCGTGCACTGGTAAAGCCCCGCATCAGCATGGCAGCAGCATTCTCCTGCGCCCGCTGAAACAACTGCTCCGGTGCCGTAGTCGCTGCGATCAGGTCCTCCTGAGTCGTGGTTTCCATAAATAAGTGGGTATGGGCATCAATCAACCCCGGCATCAGCACCCGTCCCTCGCCGCTGATCCGAGTGACACCAATATCCGCTGGCATTGGCAGCGATCGAGTATCAATCGCCTGAATCTTGTTATCGATCACCATCACGTTCGACAGAGCGCTCAGATGGTCGGAGACACCATCAAAAATTCGCACATTCTCGAACAGGACGGCTGTCGGCTGAGAATTTTGACCACTACCAGGGCGTTGAGCAAAACTCACCTGTGTCATTAGACCAGACAGCCCTAGAAGCAAAGCCCCTAAGGCTAGTAAATAGCGCGATCGCGTCTGCATAGACTCCTAAATAAAATCAGTACATGTGCCCCTAAACTTAGATGGGGGATAGTGCAACAAAAAAACATCAACGACCAAAACGCCATGAAAACAGTAGCAGCAGCTTCTGATTAAATCAAGTTCAAGCATTAACTTATGTAAACATTGAGCGCAAAGCTTATCCTACTATTTTTTGCGGTTGGGTCCTTCCTAAGTCCAGATACCCAATTAAGTCATAACTTTTTTTGCTCAAGTTTTCCCAAAAATTTGCTGTCCTTGACCCCTCACCTTACCGAAGCAATTTGCAGAACAAAAAATAGGATGAAAATTGCTCTTAACCAGTTGTCAACTTCACGTATGATGCCTTTGTGGTCGGGCTTGACGCTTGGCCTCTTAGCTGTTTTTACCATTACCAAAAACGATTCATGAGGACTACCGCACATCAGAGACTAGCAGTCAGAGTCCGGCAAAGCGTTTTGAACTAGCTCAAAATATCAAAAGGTCATCACTATGAAAATCCGTTCGATTCTGGCCTATTCAGCTTTGGCTTCCAATGCTGTCGTCACGGTGATGAGTGCTCCCTTGACTATCAGAGCCCATACCAATGCCATCTGCCATCACGATTGCCCAACAGGCTGACTTAAACCTCGTAGGGAAAGCGGAAGGAACCCTGTACATCGGCAACCGTCCCAGTTAAACCGTGACCTTCGTCACCGTGACCAGTCGCCCCAATCAGCAAGTAGAGATTTCTCTACGTTTGGCGGGTGGCAACCTCCAGCGTTGGGATGGGTAACTGATCAGCCGCAGTGGCGGTGAAGCTCAAATCCGGTTAACTAATGCAGGGGAGCTGATGCCACCGGAACGCTCACCGTCCGTTACCAAAATTCCACTCTGATTTCCCTCAGCGGCAGTGGCACCCTTGACGGTCAGCCCTTGTCGATTCTTTTCACAATCGGTGACGACAGCGTTAGCCGTCCCCCAGTCGCTAGCCCTGTTATCTTAACTCAACAAGGACAAGGCACATTTGGTCTGCAGGGCCGCCCAAACCAAACTATTTCTTTTGCCTCGGTCACCGTTCAACCCGATGACAGCGCCGAGCTTACGATTTGCCTGGCCGATGGCAACAATATCGCTTTTGCAGGACAGCAAACTCGTAAGACCGCCGAAGACATCGTCCTCAATCTCACCTCCTCGGGCAACGCCGACGCTCAGGGGCCCGCCAATATTCGCTATGGCCCAAACAATTCAATCATTAGCATTTCGTCTAACGGCACCCTAGACGGCCAACCTTTCTTTATCCAATTTAGCGGTCAGCCTGCCACTACGACCCCGGCCGCAAAGACCGTCACATGCACCGGACGAATGCAAAATAGCTGGCAGTATCGAGCCGAAGCCAGGAATCGGCGTTTCACGCAAATCAACTGAGAGCGATCAGACGCAGAGCCAACGATGACGCCCCTGCGCTTTGATAGCAATAATCCTCAAGGACAACCGGTTTACCGCGGTTCTTCTCGGGCAGCGACAGAAGTAGCCCTAGTTGATCTCAGTAGCGGCACCCCTCGCACCGGCACCCAAGTGTCCATTGGAGTGCAGGAGTGGGGATGGTCACGAGGGAACTACCGCTAGCTATAAGACAGGGCATCACGTTTGATCCCAGATCTGCACAGCAGTCCGCCAACTCGCCACCTAAGGTCGGGTCTTTAGGCAGGGGGAGACAGGTAAAACAGATGAGTCCCCCTTCTCCAATCAGAAGGGGGACTCATCAATAGGGACCTGGCATCGAGCTATTTTGACAAGGGGCAACCCCCTCACTATCTTCGCCGCAGCTGCGTTTCACGTCTGAGTTCGGGATGG
>NZ_JBNXVS010000059.1:0-28565 GCF_050565655.1 Nodosilinea sp. AN01ver1
CCTCATCCCCTCATCCCCTCATCCCCCCAATAAACAAGCCCAACTCACCTACCCACCTACCTGTCCACCCCCTTTCTCCCTGCGGGAGACGCTAGCGCGAACGACTCCGCTCAGGGACCATCACCCCTCCACCCCCCATTGCCCCGCGCTTGGATAGAATTTAGGCAGCCGTCTGCAGGCTGCGATCGCTCAACTCTTCCCTGGCCATGCCCGACGCTCTGGTTTCCATCGCTCAGCACTACCACAGCCGTACCAAGTACGACCCCAAGACCCTGGCGGCCCAGGCTCGCCCCCTCGACTACAGCCGCCAGCCCGTAACCTTCAAGACCTACCGGGTAGGGGCCGAGGTCGATCTCAAGCCCTACCTGGAGGAGGGCGATACGGCTCAGGATGACACGGCCCAGGGCGGCGCTGGGGAAGGCGACATGGCCGACTGGATGCGGCTGTCGCGGCTGCTGATCAACACCTACGGGTTGACGGCCAAGTTTCCCACCGTAACGGGACAGACCTTTTACCTGCGATCGGCACCGTCGGCGGGCGGGCTGTACCCGGCGGAGATCTATATTATTTCGCGCGGCACGCGACTGCTGCCGGCGGGGCTCTACAACTATCAGGCCCGCAGCCACAGCCTCTGGCGCTACTGGGAAGATCACGTGTGGCAGGGGCTGCAGCGGGCCTGTTTCTGGCACCCTACCCTGGAGGCGACCCACCTGGCGGTGGTGGTGACGGGGGTGTTTTATCGGTCGGCCTGGCGCTACCAGGACCGGGCCTATCGGCGCATTTGCCTGGATGTGGGGCACCTGCTGGGCAACCTGGAGCTGGCCAGCGCCGTGGTCGACTACCGCCCCCACCTGATTGCCAGCTTTGCCGATCGCGCCATCGCCGACCTGCTCTACCTCGACCCCGCCGAGGAGGGAGCGCTGGCGGTGCTGCCCCTGGCCGACCTGCTGACGGTGGAGCAAAATCTGCCCTGCGCCCAGGTGGCCTTTGCTACGCCGCCCCAAACCCAGTTCGCGGCGGTGCCCGATGGGGAGCTGCTGCAGTACTTTCACCAGGTGTCGGCGATCGCCCCCACCGCCGATGCCCCCAAGTGGGCGATGCAGCCCAGCGGCGACACCCCCCAGCCCGCCGACACCCTCGAAGATAAGTACAACCTGCCCTTTGGCCTGCGGGTGCCCACCGCCAGTGCGCCAATCGACTGGGGGCCGCACCTGGAGCAGCTCGAAACTACCTTATTCAAACGGCGATCGACGCGGCGATTTAGCGCTGGGCCGATCTCGCTAGGGTCGCTGAGGCAGCTCTTAGACTTTACCTACCAGCCCCGCCACTACCGCGACCAGGGCTTTGACCCCGCTCCCGACTACGGCGATCGCAGCCTGGTGCACACCTTTGTGGTGGCCTGCGATGTAGAGGGCCTAGACGATGGCTGCTACTACTACGCCCCCCGCAGCGAAGAGCTGCGCCAGGTGCGCTTCAAAAACTTTCGCCGCGAGCTGCACTACCTGTGCCTGGGGCAGGAGCTGGGCCGCGATGCCGCCGCTGTCGTATTTCACACGGCCGATTTGGCTCGGGCCGTGGCGGCCTACGGCGATCGCGTCTACCGCTACCTGCACATGGATGCCGGGCATCTGGGCCAGCGCTTAAATCTGGCCGCCGTGCGGCTGGGGCTGGGGGTCAGCGGCATCGGCGGGTTTTACGACGATCAGGTTAACGAGGTTCTGGGTATTCCACCCGACGAAGCGGTGATCTACATAACGACCCTGGGGCAGTCGGGGTAGTCTTAGAGTTACATGGCTACTCCTGCGGTAGCGGGTTGGCCATCTGCCCTATTCTGCCGCCTGTCCATGGCTCAGCTTTCGTCTCAAACTCAGGCTCAACCTCGGCTGGTTGGCAGCCCGCTGTCCCCTGCCGCCGCGCCGCATCCCCCCGATCGCCTGAGCGTGCTGCTGCTGGCTGAAGGGGGCGATCGCCTCGCTCGGCTGGCCCCATCGACCTGTCGCCTGCTTAAGGCCAACACGCTGGCTGAGGCCCTGAATCTGTGGCAGGCCTCCTCCCCTGACTGGGCCGTGATTGACCTGGGCTGGGCCGGAGGCAGTGGGCTGGCATTTTTGGCCGCCCTGGGCGACATACAGGCTCAGCACCCGCTGCCGGTAGTGGTGCTGGTGGAGCCAGGGCAGGAGCGCACGGCCCTGGAGGCGATGAAACTGGGGGCCGCTGACTACTGCTTTAAAGATGAGTTGAACTGCGTTGACCTCTGGGCCAACCTGAATCAGCCGCAGCCGCAGCCAGCCTGCCCAACCGCCCTGGAGCAGGCCCACCAGCAGTACCAAAATTTGGTCGAAAACTCCCCTGATATTATTGAACGGTTTGACCGCCAGCTGCGCCACCTCTACGTCAGCCCCACGCTGGCCAGGCTAACGGGGGTACCACCGCTTTTTTGGGCAAAACCTGTCGTGACCTGGGCCTGGATAGCGCCATGGTCGAGGCCTGGGAGGCGGCGGCGGCCAGGCTGCTGGCCACTGGCGAAAAGCAGACGATTGAGTTTGCGACCCCTACGCTGATAGGCGTGCGGCACTTTGAGATGGCGATCGCCCCCGAGTGGTCAGCCACGGGGGAAGAAATAGAGTCGATTTTGTGTATTTCGCGCGATATTAGCGATCGCGTGGTGGCCCAGCAGGTGCAGCAGCAGTTGCTCACCGAGGCGCAGGCGGCCCAGCGCGACGCTAAGGCTGCCCAGGACCTGTTGACTCGCGTATTTGATCGCATTAATGACGGCATTATCGCCTTTGACTGCGATGCGTGCTGCGTCTACCTCAACCCCGTTGCTGAGCGCATTTTGCAGCGCTCGGCGGCAGACTTAATCGGTCACAACGTCTGGGCTAAATTTCCCGAAGCGGTCAACACCTCGATCTATGAGGCTTACCATCGAGCGGTTGAGCAGCAGCAGCCCGAGGCTCTGGAGTACTACTTTCCGCCCCTAAACACCTGGTTTGAAATGCGGCTCTACCCCAACGCTGACGGCGTCACCGTTTACTTTACCGACATCAGCGATCGCAAAGTCGCCGCCGCCAGTCATCAGCAGGCCAAGCAGCTGCGCCACGAGCTATCGCTGCTAGAGACCACCCTCGACTCGATTTTGGCTGGCTATTGGGACATCGACTGTGTGGCCAATACCGCCTACATGAGCCCTGGTCTCAAGGCTATGTTTGGCTACGCTGACCACGAACTGCCCAACCAGACCAACATCTGGCAAACCCTGATCTACCCAGAAGATCTGCCCGTTGCCCTGGAGAGTCTGGAGCGCCACATTCAAAGCCACGGCCAGGTGCCTTACTACACCGAAGTGCGCTACCGCCACAAAAACGGCTCCATAGTGTGGATCATCTGCGCTGGTCAGGTGATTGACTGGGATGCCGCCGGCCAGCCCCGGCGCATCGTGGGTTGCCATGTCGATATCACCCGACTCAAGCACACCGAAGCGCAGCTGAGAAAAAATGAAGCCCACCTGCAAGCCGCCCAGCGCATCGGCAACTTGGGCAGTTGGGAGTTTGAGCTGGCGACCGAGCACGTTGTCTGGTCTGACCAGCTCTATCGCATTTTTGGTCTCGCCGTAGGTGAACAACTGACTAGCTGTGAGGCGCTTCAGGGCTACTTTCACCCCGATGACCAGGCGCGGCATCGTCAAACCATAGAGACCGCGATCGCCACCCATCAGCCCTTCGACGAAGAATTTCGCATTCTGCGGGCGGACGGCAGCCCTGGTCATATTCACATCAAGGGGGAAGCGGTCCTCGACGAGCTTGGCCAGCTGACCCATCTGACCGGCACTGTGCAGGATATTAGCGATCGCAAATGCGTCGAAGCCGAACGCCGCGCCCACGAAGAGCAGGTGCAGAACCTGTCGCTGCGGCTGTCTCTGGCCCTCAAATCGGGCCGCATTGGCAGCTGGGAAAGGGTTTTAAGCACCGACGAGGTAATCTGGGATCAGTGCCTGGTTGACCTGTATGGCTTTGCTCGGCTAGGGCACCAGGCCACCTACCAAGACTGGCGAGCCCAGGTCTACGCGGACGACATTGGCTGGGTCGAAGCGGCCAACCAGACGCTCATTGACGGCGACACCCCCTACGACGTGGAGTTTCGCGTCTGGCGGGGCGATGGCAGCCTGGGCTGGATTCGCTCCAGCGCTCTGGTGCATCGAGATGCCAGCGATCAGCCCGTCAGCGTGATCGGCATTAACTACGATATTACCGACCAAAAGCAGGCCGCCGCCGAGCTTCAGAACCTCTCAGCCCGGTTGTCGCTGGCCCTAGAGTCGGGGGGCTTTGGCAGTTGGGAATGGGATGTTGTCACCAACGTCATCAGCTGGGATCAGCGCCTGATCGAGCTGTATGGCTTTAGGGAGGGGCGACCCACCACCTACCAGGACTGGTACAACCGAGTCTACAGCGACGACCGGCAGGCGGTAGAAGCGGCCCTGCAGGCTACTCTGGCCACCGATGCCCCCTACGACAGCGAGTTTCGCATCTGTCGCAGCGACGGCGAACTGCGCTGGATCAAGGCCAACGCATTGGTCTATCGCACCCCTGAGGGGCAGCCCCTGAGCATGGTGGGCATCAACTACGACATTACTGAGAAGAAGCAGGCTGAGCTGCAAATTTTGCGCACCACCGCCCAGCTCGAAGCCTCAAACCGCGAGCTAGAGGCCTTTGCCTACTCGGTATCTCACGATCTGCGGGCTCCGCTGCGGGCGATCGACGGCTTTAGCCGCGCCCTGCTCGAAGACTACGGCGACCAGTTTGACGAGGAAGGGCAGAATTATTTCGATCGCATTCGCCACAACGTCGGCCGCATGGGGCAGCTGATTGACGACCTGCTGCGGCTGTCGCGGGTGTCGCGACAGGCGATGACCTACCAGACGGTAAACCTCAGCGCCCTGGTGCAAGAGCAAATTGACGAACTCAGGGCGGCTGACCCCGATCGCACCGTGGCCGTCACCCTGACTCCCGGCATTGTCGTCAGCGCCGACCCCACCCTGATGCAGGTCGCGATCGCCAACCTGGTGCAAAACGCCTGGAAGTTTACCAGCCACCGCCCCAGCGCCCGGCTGGAGTTTGGCGTGGTGGTGCAGGCGGGCGAGCCCGTCTACTACCTGCGCGACAACGGGGCTGGCTTTGATATGGCTTACGCCAGCAAGCTGTTCGGGGTGTTTCAGCGGCTGCACAACACCCACGAGTTTCCGGGCACCGGCATTGGCCTGGCCACGGTGCAGCGGGCTCTTCACCGTCAGGGGGGGCGGGTGTGGGCCGAGGCTGCCGTCGACCGGGGGGCAGCGTTCTACTTCACCCTACCCCCTGCCCCTGGGACAGCGAGGCCCCTATGACGTCAGTACGCCCTATTTTGCTGGTCGAAGACAACCCTGACGACGAGCAGCTCACCCTGCGCGCCCTGCGTCGGGGCCATTTGGCCAACTCGGTGATAGTGGCCCGCAACGGCGAGGAAGCCCTGCAGCAGGTGTTTGGCCCCGCCCCGCTGCCCTGCGTGGTGCTGCTTGACCTCAAGCTGCCCAAAATCGATGGGCTGGAGGTGCTGCGGCAAATTCGCGGCCGCGATCGCACCCGGCTGCTGCCCGTGGTCGTGCTCACCTCGTCAAGTGAAGACCGCGATATCATTGAGAGCTACAGCCTAGGGGCAAATAGCTATGTGCGCAAGCCCGTCAGAATAGACGAATTTACCGAAGCCGTGCGCCAGCTCGGCCTGTACTGGGCATTGATAAGTGAGCTGCCACCCACTCTGCCATGACTGCCTCTGAACCCCTGAGGGCGCTAATTGTAGAAGACTCTGACGACGACCTGCTGCTGCTGCTGCGAGAGCTGCGCCGAGCCGGGTTTGCCCCCACATGGGTACAGGTGCAAACCGCCGCCGATTTTCGCGCGGCCCTCAGCGCCGACTGGGATGTGGTGTTTTCTGACTATCAGCTGCCTCAGTTTACCGCCCCCGTCGCCCTCGAAATCTTGCAAAACAGCCCCTACGACCTGCCCTTTATTGTGGTGTCGGGCACCGTGGGCGAGGCCACCGCTGTAGAAATGATGCGGGCCGGTGCCCACGACTACGTGATGAAAGACAACCTCTCGCGGCTGGTGGAGGCGGTGCGGCGAGAGGTGCGAGAGGCCCAGGGCCGCCGCGATCGCCGTGCCGCTCTAATCGAGCTAGAGCGCACCAAAGAACTGCTGCATCTGGCGATCGAAGGCTCTGGCATCGGCATTTGGGACTGGCAGGTGCAGTCTGGGGAGATGTGGACCAGCGATCGCTGCGCAGGTCTGATTGGCTACGGCCCCGGCGATATCGGTCCGCCCCACATCGACACCTGGCGGCAGTTTGTGCACCCCGACGACTGGAGCCGCAAAAAAACCGCGCTACAGCGCCACTTTGAGGGCAACACGGCCAGCTACGAGTGCGAATTTCGCCTGCGCCACCGCCAGGGCCATTGGGTATGGGTGCTAGACCGGGGCAAAGTCGTCGAGTGGGATGACACCTACCGCCCGCTGCGCATGAGCGGCACCTACACCGACATCACCGAGCGCCGCCTGGCCGAGGCCGAGCACCGCCGCGTGGCCGATCAGATGTTGTTTAACAGCCTTCACGACGCCCTCACCCAGCTGCCCAACCGCAACTTTCTCATGCAGCGGCTGGAGCTGGCCATTCAGCGCTGCCATCGCCAGCAGCAGTTTGTGGTGCTCTTTCTCGATCTCGACCACTTCAAGGTCATTAACGACAGTTTGGGCCACCTGGCGGGCGATGAGGTGCTGGTGGTGGTAGCCCAAAAGCTGCGATCGCTGATTCGCGCCACCGATCTGGCCGCTCGCCTGGGGGGCGATGAGTTTGTGCTGCTGCTCGAAGACATCGACACCCTGCACGAGCCCTTGCGCATTGCCGAGCGGCTCCTGCAGGACATTCAGGAACCTCTGGCCGTGGGCGGGCGCAACGTCTTTCTCAACGCCAGCGTGGGCATTGTGCTGGGGGGCTGCGATTACCACAGCCCCTCCGAACCCCTGAGAGATGCCGACATCGCCATGTACCGGGCCAAGGCCCAGGGGCGGGGCCGCTATGTGGTGTTCAATGAATCGATGCATCTGCAAGCCCTGCAGCGACTTCAGCTCGAGCAGGAACTGCGCCACGCCATCGACCACGGGGAACTGGTGCTCTACTATCAGCCCATTTTTCAGCTCGAAACCCAGACAATCTCTGGGTTTGAGGCCCTGGTGCGGTGGCAGCATCCCGATCGCGGCTTTATCACCCCCGACAGCTTTATTCCCATTGCCGAAGAAACCGGGCTGATTGTGCCCCTCGATCGCTGGGTTTTGATCCAGGCCACCCGGCAGCTGGCCCTCTGGCACCAGCGCTATCCGCACCAGAGCGAGCTGACGGTGAGCATTAATTTTTCGGTCAAAGATCTGCTGCGCAGCGACCTGCTGGACGATTTAACCAGCATTCTGGCCCAAACCGGGCTGCAGGGCCACCACCTCAACCTCGAAATTACCGAAAGCACCCTGATCGAAGATATTCAGGCGATGGTCGCCATTTTGCAGCAGCTCAAGCCCTACGGGTTTAACGTCACCATCGATGACTTCGGTACCGGCTACTCTTCGCTTAGCTACCTGCATCAGCTGCCCGTCGATGCCCTCAAAATCGATCGCTCGTTTGTGATGGCCATGGAGGCCAACCGCCGCAACTCCGACATTGTCGAAACCATCATTACCCTGAGCAACCGCCTGGGCCTGGCGGCGATCGCCGAAGGGGTCGAAACCCAAACTCAGTTTGAGCACCTCCACCAGCTCGGCTGCGAGCTGGCCCAGGGCTACTGGCTTGCCCGCCCCCTGCCCGCCGCCGAAGCCGATACCCTGCTCGCCGCTGTCTCCGCCCCCACCTCAAGCCCCCGCTAGCGCTGTCAAACGGCGGCTTTTCCCTGCGCCTGGCCCTGCCTACTCGGGAAAGAAAAAGTCGGTTGGCTCTTCGTCTTCTTCAGCGGCAATGTAGCTGCGATAGTACTCTTCTAGCTCTGCAGCCCCAATCGATCGCTCGGAGGGGTTTTCAAAAAAGCCTTTCACCTTCAGGTAGCGGCGCAGCCCTTCCGCCCCGGCATCGTGCTGGGTTGCCGCCTTAAAGTCGTCGGGGAAGGTATCGCTAATCTGCAGCCACGCCTCTTCTAAAATGTCTTCCACATCTTCGTTGGGGGCGCTCTCAATCAATGCCTCTAGCCCATCGAGGATGTCAATCAGCTTGAGGATCTCTGGAATTTTCTCCGAATCAGACATTGAGCCGTGCATGGATAGCGCTAAACAACCGCGAATGCTTAGACAAATAGTAGTGGAGTATGGACCCGATTGATCGACTGCGATCGAGACTCCAGCGGCAGGACTGGCTGAAAGTGGTAAGTATAGCGCTGGCCAGTTCGCTATTTGTAGGTTGGGTGGCGCGCCAGCAGAACCCAACAAGGCTGACTGCTGTTGGGTTTCACTGCGTTCCACCCAACCTACGAGAACCCTAATTTTTAGTATTGACACTGCACTAGAATCCGCTTTTGGCGATGAACTGCTCTAATTAGAGCGTCTAGAGCGCCACAAAATGGCTGTGCGTCGCCCACCGATTGGACGAGTGGAGAAGGCCGCCATCAAGCCCGTCTAGCCGGTTAGGGCATGGTGATGGTGCCCGCAGGTCGGTCTTGGGCGGCGGCGCGCCACTCGCGCAGGCGCAGCTGCGCCTGCGCGTAGGCTTCGGTTTTGGCCGGTACGGCTTCGGCGATCGCGATCGCGCGGCTGGGGTTGACGAGCGCTTCGGTTTCGGCCAGCCGCAAAATGTCCCAGCTCCAGCGGGTGAGGGCCTGGGTGGCCTCGGCTCGCTGGGGGCTGCTCTCGGGCACCTGCTGGGCCAGCCGCACGGCTTCGGCCAGGGCGCTGACGGTGCCCGCCTGGGCGGTTTGGTAGGCCGCCTGCAGCTGCTGCTGCCCCTGGAGCTGCCCGCGCCAGGTTTGAATGCTGCTCTGAGCTTCATCCGAGAGGGCCCGACCCGCGCCGATCCGGGAGGCGACGGCTACCGCCTCGGCCAGGCGACCCTGGGCGGCCAGCTGACGAGCCTGGGCCAGCAGAGGCCCATCTTCGGCTCGCTGCAGGCTGGTTCGCCACTGGCTAATGTTTTCCTGGGCTTCGTCAGAGAGGGCGCGATTGGGGCCAATCTGGCGGGCGGTGGCGATCGCCCCAGCCAGGTCTCCCGTTTGAGCCTGAGCTTCTGCCTGGCTGAGAATGGGGCGGTCTTCGGCAGTTTGAATCTGGCTGCGCCAGCGGCCAATTTGGGCCTCGGCATCGTCCCAGGCGGCGTTGCTGCGCGAAATTTCCTGGGCTTCGATAATGGCGGCCTGCAGATCGGCTGTGGTGCCGGGCAGCGCCACCTGCCGCGCCCACTCCAGCTGAGTGCGCCCCTTCACCTCGTCCTGCCAGCGACCCATCAGGGCCTGGGCTTTGCCGTAGAGGGGGCGATCGGCGCTGACGCTCTGCAAACGCACGATCGCCCCTTCCAGCCCGGTAATGCCGCCCTGCCAGGCCAGCTGGCTAGCATCAATAAAGGTGCGCATGTCGGCAATTTCGGCCCCCATGCCCAGAGAGTCTGGAATCGCCTCCAGCATCTGCCCGGCGGCGGTCGCATCCTGGCGTTCGAGGGCGGCCTCAGCCATCTCCAGCAGGTCGCGGCCAAACTGGCGAATCACCGACTGGGCCTCGCTGTAGACCGGGCTCTGGCTGTCGATGCCCTGGGCCAGCTTGAGCGCCTCCTGCATAGCCTTGAGAGTGCGCTGGCGGGCCAGTTCTTTGGCTTTGCCCAGCGTATTGAGATCTTCGCGGGAGGCGGTGATTTTGGCGGTTAGCTCGTCGTACTTGACGGTTTCCCAGTAGGTATTGCCCAAATCGAGCAGCTGAATCGCCTTGGCAAAGGCATCCTGAAAGGCCAGCGCCTTGAGGTCAGCCTCAGCCGCTTTATAAATTGCTTCGGCCTCTTGCCAGATCTGGTTCCACTCGCCGACCTGCTCATTGACCAGCTGGGCCGCTGCGGTGTGGTTGGGAATGCGCCGAGCGATCGCGATCGCCTCAGCCAAATCGCCCGACTGAAAGGTAGTTTCGGCCAGGTCGAGAATGTTTTCAGACCAGGTTTCAATGCGCAGGTCAACTTCGTCCCGCAGCGGGTGGTCGGAGGGCAGCGACTCCAGCAGCGCGATCGCGTCTAAATAGCCCTCTACGGTGCCCTGCTCGGCGTAGGCCTCGGCACACTGCAGGCGAGTCGTTGCCGCCGCCGTGGGCCAAAAAATGGCTCGACAGTTGGGCAAGTTGGGAATTCGAAACAGGCTGACCGCCGACACCGCGCCTACCCCCATCACCGCCACCAAAATGCCCACCGACCAGATCGGCCAGGTTTTGGCCAGTCGCTGGGTCAGGGGCGGGCGGGGTGAGCGCGGCGCATTTTGCTCGACTGGGCGATCGCCTGAAGGATCACTCCCCTGGGGCGGCTTGTCGCTGTCGGCCCGCCGCCGCAAATCGGCCAGAGGGTCGTAGCGCTCTGGCCCAGGGGGCAAAGTGGAGCGCGGCGGCAGATGTTCAACAGCCGGGGGTGTCGCAATCGGCGGCAGGGGAGCCGACCGAGCTGGCCTGGTGGGCTGCCCGCGGGGCGTCGGTCGTTCAAAGGTATCTGGATCTGAAGCCATACCCGCTGCCTGAGAGGTGGATCACAGCTCCTCACCGCCAGATTCAGCGAATCTGTGCGGCCAAGAGTGCGGCAAAAGTCAGATTTAGTATAGCCATGTCTTCGTTAAACGCAATGGCCCCCGGCCTGCTCAGACCAGCCAAAACTGGCCAGACACCTAGCCACCCACCTGATCTTTATACTCCTCGGCGGTGAGGGTATCGTCGAGTTCTTCCAGGTCACTGGCCTTAATTTTAACCAGCCAGCCGTCGCCGTAGGGGTCATCGCCAATTTGCTCTGGCGCTTCGATCAGGGCTTCATTGCGCTCTAGCACCTCGCCAGAGACGGGCGACTTCAGCTCCTCCACGGCCTTCACCGACTCCACGGTGCCAAACTTTTCGCCTTTTTCGAGGCTGTCGCCGATCTCAGGCAGCTCTAAAAAGACAATGTCGCCCAGCTGGTCAATGGCAAAGGCGGTAATGCCCACCGTCACAATGCCCTCGTCTTCGTCGGTGCGGGCATATTCGTGGCTGTCGAGATATTTCAGCGTTTCGGGATATTCAAATGCCATGGCGTAACCTCACATCGCCCCAGGAGAAATTATTTGTACCACAGCCACGCGCAAAGCTGATGGAATCCAGTGCCAGTGTGCCATGAGTCAGCGGTTTTGGCGCAACTAAAGATGAGGAGATGGGGGGATGAGGGGAGGGGGAGATGAGGGGATGGAGGGGTGAGGGGATGAGGAGAAGAATATTTCACTTTGCCTTCCTCACTTCCTCATCCTCCTCACCTTCCTCACTTCCTCACCTTCCTCATCCTCCTCACCTTCCTCATTTCCTCATCCTCCTCACTTACCCACCTACTCACCCACCCCCTCACTTCGCCCGGTAAAACGGCCGCTTCACCACCTTCGCGGCGCGGGGTTCACCGCGGACTTCCACCTCCAAAATCTGCCCGACTTTGGCCAGCGGGGCGGCGACGTAGGCCAGGGCAATGGGCAGGTTGAGCGTGGGGGCCAGGGTGCCGCTGGTGACGGTGCCGACGCGATCGCCCTGGTGCAGTACCGGGTAGCCGTGGCGGGCAATGTGACGACCTTCCATGACGAGGCCGACCAGGCGGCGGCTAACGCCCTGGGCTTTCTGGGCTTCGAGCCGCGATCGCCCGATAAAGTCTCCTTTTTCATCCAGGTGCACCAGCCAGCTCAGGCCTGCCTCCAGGGGGCTGGTGGTGTCGTCAATATCCTGGCCGTAGAGGGCCATAGCGGCTTCTAAGCGCAGGGTGTCGCGGGCACCCAGGCCGCAGGGAGCCACCCCCTCGGCGCTCAGCGTCTGCCACAGGGCCAGAGCGGTGTCGGGGTCGGTCATGATCTCAAAGCCGTCTTCGCCGGTATAGCCGGTGCGGGCAAGCCAGGCTGGCTGACCCAGCAGGACTGTATCGCGGTGGGCGAAGCGGCCCAGCTGGTCGAGGCTGTGGGGCGTGTGGGGCTGCAGCAGGGCGGCGGCGGCAGGCCCCTGAATGGAGATCAGGGCGCGATCGCGTGACGCATCGCTAAGCTCAATGTCGGTGCCCGTCAGGTGTGACCACAGCCAGGTTTTGTCTTTGTCGGTGGTGGCGGCATTGACAATCAGAGTGACGGTTTCAATATCTGAGCCGGGGGCGCTGGCCGGGGGCGACGTGAGGTAGACAATCAAATCGTCAATAATGCCGCCCTCGGGGTTGAGCAGCACCGTGTACTGGGCCTGCCCCAGCCCCAGCCGCTCCAGGTTAGAGGGCACCAGCCGCTGCAGCGCCGCCATTACCCCTGGCCCTTTGAGCTCAAACTTGCCCATGTGGGATATATCAAACAGCCCGGCGCGATCGCGCACCGCCTGGTGCTCTTGCTTAATGCCGCCAAACTGCACCGGCATTGACCAACCGGCAAACTCGGTCATGCGCGCGTTTTGCTCAACGCAGGCGGGGTAGAGGGGCGTTTGCAGCAGCGTCATGGGCGGGAATCCTAAGGATCACCTCAGAGTGTACTGAGAAAAGCGCCACCTTTTCAGGTTTTATACCGTTCCTGATTGGCTTTGTTTCAGTCAAGGTAGAAGGATCCGTAGTTACAGAATGTTGCTGTGTCCGCGTTCTCGATCTGCGGTGCCATGCTGGTAGCTACGGGCTACCCAGCCCAATGTAGGTCTGACCCAATGTAGGTCTGAATGGTGTTCCCTGTAGTTTTCATCCCGATGATCGCGCTAATGCCCCACGGGTCTTGTTTTTTGTGGAATCCCTGGCTCACCTCCCTGCACGCTATCAGCGACATGGGGGTACTTGTGGCCTATTTCTCGATTCCACTGCTGCTAATGATGAATAGGCAGCATATCGATGCTCAAATTCGTCCGGTACTGCTGCTGTTCGCGGCCTTTATCTTTAGCTGCGGCATCGGCCACGGCATACATGTTTGGAACATATGGCACGCCGACTACTGGCTCGAAGGCGGCTGGACGCTAGTCACGGCTACCATTAGCCTGTATACGGCTTGGCAGCTCAGGGCGTTGGTGCCCCAGCTGCTCAACACCCACCGAGATTTGGTCATGACCCGTGAGGTGGCCGAGCACGACCCGCTAACTGGAATTGCCAACCGCCGGGGACTGGAGGCCGCCCTAGCCGCCCTCAGCTATCAGCCCAGTGGCGTGAGCCATAGCCTTGTTGTGCTCGATCTCGACGGGTTCAAAGCCGTAAATGACACCTACGGCCACGAGGTGGGCGACCAGCTCCTTCAGACGGTGGCCAAGGTTCTGCACGGCCAGATCCGCGCGATCGACTTAGCGGCCCGCATTGGCGGCGACGAGTTTGTGCTGCTGATGGTAGGCTGCACCCCCGAAGAAGCCCACGACAAGGTCGAAACCATTCGTCAGGAGATTCAAAAAATCGATCTCCAGGATCTGGTTCCCGGCCCAAATCATGCCTTGATTTCAGCCAGCTTTGGCATCAGCAGCTTTGACCCGGTGCGGGGCTTGACCTACAGCTACCAGCAGGCCGATGCCGCCCTCTACACCGCCAAACGCAGCGGCAAAAACCAGGTCGAGATCGCGACTTCTGCCGTCGCTCAGTAGGGGCAACCCGTTCGGCCTCTGATCGGCCTGCTTAAAATCGGCCTGCTTGAAATCGTGCTCTCAAGGACCAGCGCCTGCCTAGTTCTTGATAAACCCGCCTAAATCGGGCCGATACCGGGCCACAAAGCCGCCCTGGGCGTCGTAGATCGCCACCTGCCGCTCAATCTGGTGGCTGGTGGTAATAATTTGCTCGATGAGCTGCTGGGCGCTAGCGCTGAGCTGATTGGTAAAGGCAAAGGTGCCGTCAGCGGCGGGGGGAGTAATAGCCTGGCGCAGGGACTCGGCGTACTGGCTAGAGAGAATAACCCGAATCTGACTGGGGTCTTCCTGCACGGTGCAGGGAGTAGCAGAATATTCGCACAGCCGAGCCAGCGTGGTGGTTAGCGACTGCAGGGCTACGGCGTTGCGCAAGCGGTTCTGAGCGTTGGCCAGGGCGGGCTGGTAGGTTTCAAGCAGCACCGCGCCTTCCTCCGCCAGAATGGTGTCGGTGGGAATTCGCTGAGCGCTGCCCACGGCCTGTCGCCACTGCTGCAGCGCCAGGGTCCACTGTCCTTTGGCCTCGTAGGCGGCGGCGGCTCGGGCGGCCTGGACCGCCTGGTGGTAATTGCTGGCTCCGGCCTCTTCGAGGGTGGCCCGGTTGGTCACCCGATTGAGCTGAGCCTGGTACTCGTTGAGCTGGGCCTGGGCCTCGTTGTAGATCATGGTGCCCTGGGGAATCAGCGATAGGCCCCTGATAGCGGCCTGCCACTCTTTGGTGGCCAACTGCCAACCCGCCAGGGAGTTAGCGGTTTCCATACGCTGTTGGGCCAGGTTGCCCGTTTGAACGGCGGTACTAAAGTTGGCCTCGGCCTCTTCTTCGGCCACAATGCGGCGGCCAATGGCGCTGTAGTTAGCCCGATATTCGTACAGCTTTTGCTGGCTGTAGTCGTAGGCGGGGCTGTCGACCGGCACGCTGGCCAGCCAGTCGATCGCCTGCTGCCAGAGCAGATGCACCTTGACCCAGCGCTCGACCGGGTGGGGCGGGTTTTGGCTCAGGTTGGCGGCCTCAGCGGCGATCGCCTGCCCCTGAAGAATGGCGTTGAGCGAGGCAATGCTGCCCTGGTAGCGCTGCAGGTCGGCCTGAACGGCCTCGTAGTGGGATGACCAGGTGGGCACCGGCTCTAGCAGATCGATGGCGGTTTGCAGGTCGGCCTGGGCGGTGACTAAATCGTCGCCGTTGGGGCTACCGACTAGAGTGGCCTGGGCCAGGTCATAGAATTCGGCGGCCTGCTCGATGCGATCGCAGCTGCCCACCACGCAGGGCCGCGTCAGAGCGTAGGCAAAAGCCCCGCTGCCCACCAAAATCAGCCCTGCCAGGCCATAGCTCCAGTAGTCGCGCAGCGATCGCATTCCCATCCCGGCCCACCGCTGCCCCCGCTGTACCCAGCCCGGCCCCTCGGGGGGCTGCACGGCGGTCTCGGGCAGCGCCAGGGCCGCATCGCTAAAGCCCAGCCCAGCCGAGCCATCGCTACTGCCACTAGCCTCTGGCCTGGGTTCGCCAGCGTCATGACCATCAGCCTCAGCTAAATGGGGGGGCAGCGGCATCGCCTCACCCGATGCCGCTGACTCCACCGGCTGACCCAACGCCTGACTCGACAGCTGATCCGGCGGCTGCGCTAAGCGGTCAGCCGTCCCTGGGGCAAACCCCTCAGCCCCAGTAGACTCTGGCGGAAAGACGACATCTACCGCATCCTCCGGTTGCCAGGTAAACGTATGAATGGCGTAGGGCTGAGCCGCCGCCTTCAGCTTCAGATAAATACGGACCGCGAGAGAGCCTGCCGCCGCCCAGTCGGCATCGGGCAGCCCCACCGCAGGCACCAAATCTCGAAACGCCGACTCTAGCTCCTTGAGCAAATCGTTGGGTTCAGTCACCTCAGGGGCCGAGTGCTCGGCCAGCAGCAGCAGTCGCCCACCCCGCTCTGAGCAATCCAGGTGGGTGAGCCCAGGGTAGAGATTGGTATCCTTTAGATAGCTGGCGAAAGCCTGCTGAAGAGGCTCAAAGTCCACAGCAGTAGGCGACGATGTGGTGGTAGGCGACGATAGTGAGGTCATAGAGTACCGATGGATATTGCCCCAAACTGTGATGCTCCAAGTGATGCTCTAACCAGCCAGCGGCCTAACGCAACGACCCGGCCAGCGGGCGGCAGTTCAGCTAGCGAGACCGCCTCAGTGAGTTCTTTGCCCACATCCTGTCACCTCCCAATGAAGTCCTAGCTGGAACTCGCTTAGTGAGTATGCTAGTGCAAGGTTGATATTCTGAGACAAGATATCTTTGGGTGACACGGGGGTGATCAGGTCGCAGTGCTGATTCTAATTGTGGAAGACGAAGCCGAAATTGCCCGGCTAATTCGGCTCTATTTAGAAAAAGAAGGCTTTACCTGCGAGGTCTGTGAGGACGGCGAGGCGGCGCTGCGCTACCAGCAGACCCTCCAGCCCGATCTAATTATTCTCGATGTGATGCTGCCTAAGCTCGACGGCCTTGAGGTCTGCACCCGCATTCGCCAGGGGCCGGGGGCCAAAGACCCCTACATTCTCATGCTGACGGCGCGGGGCGAAGAGATCGATCGCATTATTGGCCTGTCTACCGGGGCCGACGACTACCTGGTCAAGCCCTTTAGCCCCCGTGAGCTAGTGGCCCGCGTGCGTGCCCTGCTGCGCCGCAGCCTGCGCCACAGCCAGGAGGCCCCCAGCCAGACCTACCGCACCGCCCACTTTAGCCTCGACCTCGACCAGCGCATTGCCCACCGCCAAAACGGCCCCAGCGACGCTGAACAGCTCGACCTAACCCCCCTGGAGTTCGACCTGCTGGCCACCTTCATGAGCTACCCCGGCCGCGTCTGGAGCCGCCAGCACCTGATCGAAAAGCTCTGGGGCGAAGACTTTTTTGGCGACGAGCGCGTGGTCGACACCCACATTGCCCGCCTGCGCAAAAAAGTAGAACCCGACTCGTCGCAGCCCACCTACGTCAAGACCGTAACCGGGGTAGGGTATCGGTTTGAGGACGAGGCCGCGTAGGGGAGTGGGCGACTGGGGGAGTGGATGGGTATCTGAGAACGATCTTTGGCCACAGAGAACTTCTCAGGCCGCAGGGCCTGCGCCTGGGTAAGGAATCACAATGCTAAGGATACCTGTACAGGCTCATGCCCATGAGGTGGGCGTCGATATTGGGATTAGCGGTCAGACTGAGGTTCAGGCTGCCGTTGGTCACGGTGGTGGAGTAGGGGCCGTAGCGAGCCCAACCCCGAACCGGCAGGTAGCCAATGCCTGTAGCGACAGGCTGTTCGGCCACCCGCAGCGCCAGGGTGTGCCAGTGGGTTTGGTAATTTTCCATAATCCAGAGGTAGAGGTCGTAGGTGCCGTTGGGCAGGGTTTGCTCGATCTCTAACCTGTGGGATCTGAAGATGACGGAATTCAGCATGGTGCGCGTCCCCCGACTGGGGTAGGGGGCGGGAATGAGATAGGTTGTGGCAACGGTGGTTCCCGGTGTGGTCAGCCCCGCCGCCAGGGCTTCTGGGTAAGACAGCCAGCGATCGCCCCCAATCTCCACGGCCTCACCGCCCAGGTTGATGCCCCTGACAAACTCCCCCTCTGGAATGGCGGGCTCCTGGGCTGGAGCGACCCAGTCTCGCAGCTTCAGGTAGGGCTCGTAGAGCAGCACTTTTAAGGGGTTAGGCATGGGCAGCAGCAGCGTTAGTAAAAGTCCTACAATCCTAGGAATTGAATGGTCAAATCGGGGCCAAGCGGCCTCAGTGAAGGCCAAAATTTCACGGTTTTCGCTGGTTTTCCTGGCTTTTCTAAGCGGTGCTACTCTAACTGAGCCCCGACCGCTACCATGGGGGATTGCTAAACCTACAGAATTTTCCCCATGGGCCTCTGGCAGCTCGATCACATTCGCATCGTTCTGGTGGAGCCAGCGGGGCCACTGAACGTGGGCGCTGCGGCTCGGGTGATGAAGAACATGGGGCTGCGGCACCTGGTGCTGGTGAATCCGCAGTGTGACTTGCAGGCGGAAGAGGCGCAGCGCATGGCGGTGCACGGAGACGATGTGCTGGCGGCGGCAACGGTTGTGGCTGACCTGCCCGAGGCGCTGGTGGGCTGTGAGCGGGCGATCGCTACCACAGGCCGTCTCCACCGCCAGGATCAGCCGCTGGAGCTGCCGGAGGTGGCGCTGCCCTGGCTGCTGCCCCCCGACCCCGGCAAGTGCTTTGCCGCCGCCCTGATTTTTGGTCCCGAAGATCGGGGTCTAAGTAACGATGAGTTGATCTACGCCCAGCGCTGGGTGCGAATTCCGGCCAGCGATCGCTATCCGTCTTTAAATTTGGCCCAGGCGGTGGCGGTGTGCTGCTACCTGCTGCACCGATCTGCCCTGGCCGAGGCGCTAGAGGCCGCCTTTCCCGCTAGAGAAACAGCTGCTGCAGCGGGACATTCGGCCTCCCTTGATCAGCTGGAGGGGTTTTATCGAGATTTAGAAATCATTTTGCTGAAGATCGGTTATCTTTACCCCCATACCGCCGCCAGCCGGATGGCAAAATTGCGGCGATTGCTGCATCGAGCTGGGCCAGATGGCAAAGAATTGGCTATGCTTAGGGGCATTCTGCGACAGGTAGGCTGGGCTGTGGACAACGCTTCCGGCCAAGGCTAGTTCAAAAGCGGCAGACGGGTGAAGGCACACAGGGCGTGAGTGAGTCAGATGGCACAGTACGACGATCGCAATCCATTTTCGGCCGCCTCAGGGCGTCCCCAACCCGAGTCTCCCTGGGGGGAGTCGGCCCCAGAGCCTGGGGTCGGGCGCGGCGGGCTGCAGCTGCCGGGCGAAGCCGACAGTGCCTGGGGCGGCGATCGGCTACAGCGCCCCAACCCAGAGGCGCGGCGGCGCAATCAGTGGCGACAGCACCAGCAGCTCACCCCTGACTTTGGCGGTGCACTTGGCGGTGCCCCCGCAGAGCCCGAGCCAGTTGCCCGCCCCTCGGCCCGCAACGCCTCGCTGCCGACCTTCAACCGTGGCCCGGCCCGTGACTCGGCCCCTCAGCCGCCGGCCAGGCCAGACGGGCTAAGCCGTCAGCGACCGATCGCCGCACCGCCTCAGCCCCAGCCCCGATCGCCCCAGGCCAGCTCCCCGCCGCTGCGTATGCACCCCCACAGCGTTCATCCCAGCACCCTTAACATTCCTCCCAGCCCCCTTAACCCCAGCGGCAGCACCGCTTCCCCTGGTCAGGGTAGCTCACCTCTGAGCGCCTTGCCCGCCAACGTTACCCCGCTACGCCCCCAGCCCCGGCGCTGGTCAAAGACCGGCCCTATGGGGCCAGCAACGGCGGCGGCTCAGGCGGCCCGCACCCTAGCGCCAGAGCCCCACCCTGCCCCAGAGTCCGGTGCTCTACCCGAGGGCACACCCCCAAGGCGATCGCGGGCGGCCACGGCTCGACGACGGCTGGCCAATCCGCCCCTGCCGCTGCTCTACCTGATTCGGCTGATTATTTTGGGCGTCGGGGTGGCGGCGATCGCAGGCACACTGCTGTCAGTGCTCAGCCCCAGCAACGTGGCGTCTCCGGGCAGTGGCGATACCCCCGCCCCGCGCGAGGCGACCCAAACCGCTGGAGCGCTGGTACAGGGTGGGGCAGCAACCACCGTGGCCAGCCTCAGGCTCACCAGCGAAATTAGCCATCTCAAGGGCGAACTAGAAAATTTGGCCACTCTCACCCCTGGTCTCACTCCCGTGGCCTTTGCCGTCGATCTCGACTCGGGGCAGTATGTCGATCTGGGCGGGGCAGAGCCGGTGGCGGCGGCGAGCACCATTAAAGTGCCGATCTTGATCGCTTTTTTGCAGCAGGTCGATGCGGGCACTGTGGCCCTCAACCAGTCCCTTGTGCTGCAAGAAGAGTACATGGCTGGCGGCTCGGGCACCCTGCGTGGCGAGGCAGTGGGCACTGAATATACGGCCCTGGAGGTGGCGACCCGCATGATTGTGGCTAGCGACAACACCGCCACCAACATGATGATTGCCGCCCTGGGGGGCATTGAGGCCCTCAACCAGACCTTTGCAGGGTGGGGGCTAGAGCAGACGGTGCTGCGCAACCCTCTGCCCGACTTAGACGGCACCAATACAACCAGCGCGAAAGATATGGCGCTGATTATGGCCCTGGTCGATCAAGGCGGGCTGCTGACACCCCGATCGCGCGATCGCCTGTTCAGCATTATGCAGCGCACCGAAAACATTAGCCTGATTCCCTCTGGGATCAGTGACAAGTCGCTAACGGCCCACAAAACGGGCGATATTGGCGGCATGCTCGGCGATGTTGCCCTCGTCGATGTCCCCAACGGCAAGCGCTACACCCTGGCGCTGCTGGTGCAGCGACCCACCAACGACGGTCGCGCCAGCGAGCTGATTCGCCGCATGACCGAAACCGTCCACGCCGAGATGTCCCAGCCCGTGGCCCCGGTCGGCAGTCCCAGCGTCGCCCCAGTCGGCACCCCCGGTGCCGCCCCGATCAGCACCCCAGATGCAGAGAATCCCTACACAATCGAGAGTCCCGAGGCGGTAGAGCCGGTGGATATGAATTTGCCGGAGAGAGCGCCCGCGCGGGATGAGATTCCGCCTGGTTAGATCGATGAGCCTGTGGTTAATGGATAAGGGTTACCTTATCCATTAACCACAGGTTTTAATACATAAACCGCTCGTGGCGAATCACGTCCTCATTCTCAAGCTGGCTGTAGCTGCCGCTCGTCACCTGGTAAACAGCTAGGTTTTCATCGCTGATGTGGTACTGATAGTTGCCGTTGATGGCGATATAGGTGCCCTGGTCTTGGCGCACGTCGGCGGTGGCGAGGGTTTCGTTGTTGGTTTTGTTGATGCCGATGTAGCTCAGGCCCTGGGGTGTCTGGCACAGGTGAATGGAAAACGACTTGGTTTCAAAAAAGGCTTCGGGGCGGTTGCTGTCGCCGCAGGGTCCAGTGCTAATTTCGGGGGCCGTGCCAGGGGGTGTGCTGGCGACCTGCCTAGTTGTATCCACAAAGTCGCCGCGCACCCAGCCCTCTGCCTGCGACTGAGCAAACTTGACGTAGTACCAGCTAAAGCCGCCTTCGCCCTCGGCCAGGCGCAGCAGGGTAATTTGATCGCCACCCAGCCCGTAGCCCTGGGAGGTAGACTGCGTGGTGGGCTGCGATCGCAGATTGACCTGCGACCCCTCCCCCTGGGTCACCAGCTGAGCGGTGCGGGCCGGGTTGATCGGAGTCGAGCGAAAGCCGCCAGCTTCTACGGTTTCGCCCGCCGCCTCGCCGGAGCCTGTTGTGGCGGCACTCTCGGCCCCGCTCCCCTGTGCGGGCAGGCTAGCCTCCGCTGGCGCATCGGTATCAGCGCCGCGATCGCAGCCACCCAGGGCCAGCAGCAGCATCCCCAGGCACAGCAGCGTAGATGACTTCATAACTCCCCTCCTAACCCCACATCGCCGCCAATAGTAGCGCAAAGCGCAAAGACGTGAGGAAGGGGAAGATGCAAAGTTCAAAGTTCAAGATTATGCAAACGAGAAGCTACTATCTCACCACGCACCCCCTTCGACTCCGCTCAGGGACCGTTCCTTCGACTTCGCTCAGGGACCGTTCCTTCGACTCCGCTCAGGGACCGTTCCTTCGACTCCGCTCAGGGACCGCTACCTACCCATCCCACTTCACCTTAAACAGGCGAAACAGCTCGTAGTCCTTGGTAGAAACGACGCGTCCGCCTTCAGCCTTAACCAAAGCAGGCCAGCGATCGAGGGCGTCCAGATACACTTCGGCCCCCAGGTAGGTTTCGAGAATGGCCCAGGGTTCGGCCAGCTCGGCCTCAGGATCGATGGCGTCGAAGAGAAACCAGCCGCCGGGCTTGAGAATTTTTTTGACCTGCTGTAGCACCGTGGCCCAGTAGTCGGCGGGGTAATAGCAGCTCACGCCCGTGGCGATCGCCATATCAAAGGAGTGCGGCTCATACTCTAGCCGGTGGGCGGGGGCCTGGGTGACCCCCTTAAACAGCTTGGAGTTGAGCTGGGGGCCGCGCGAGGTCAGAGCCTGACAGGCCACTGCGCTAATGTCATGGCCGTGGAAGAGGGCCTCCCAGTCGCGCCAGGGATAGATCAAAAAGCTGATGCCGCAGCCGATATCGAGGCAGCGATCGCGCCTGCGGGGCTTGACCGCCTCCCAAAAGGGCGTCGAGATGCGCGGCGTCAGCGTACCGGCAATCCAGTCCTGAAAAACGGGCATTTCTTCGACCTCGGGGGGCAGGTCAAAGGCTTTGCCGCTAAATTCGTGGTCGTAGCGCCGGGCCACGGCCTGAATCTGCGCTCCCCAGGGAGAGGGGTCGGCGGGCAGGCGGCCCCTGCCATCGCCTTTTGGCCCTGCGCCTTTCGTGCCGTCGCCTTTCATCCCTTCAGAGCCCGGCTGAAGTTTTCGCGGTACGACTTATTGAGGGCCAAAAACAGCGGCCACAGCAGGGTGAACTTAACCCTGCCCTGGCTAAAGTTGGTGCGATTAAACCCCGTCCAAAACTTAAAGGCTCCGCCGCCGTAAATACCGGCCAGCAAAAGCACGATCAATGTACTCATAGTCACTGCTCCTTTCTACCCGGGTCACCTATGCTTCTACAATACCAACCTTGTTCCCGGTTGGTGGCCCGTTAAGGCCTCTATTTCCCTAGTGTTGACCCCCAAGACTGGAGAAAGGGAGGCACATAGCGGCGCAGCACAGATCCCACCTGAGATAGAGATAGATTAGGTACATTTACTCTAATCTATCCTCGGGCAGGTCAGTGCCGGGGTAAAGTAATAGATGTATCGAGAGACGATATATCCAGAGACAGAGCGATCTGTCCAATCCAATTTCACTCAATTATTGATGAGCTGACGCCTCGCCACTGAGCGGGGTTCCCATCGGGAAGATGTTTTCAAGCAGGAAGGAGACAATATGCGTGCAGTGCTTATGGCTGGTGGTTCAGGGACTCGTCTACGGCCATTGACCTGTGACTTGCCCAAGCCAATGGTGCCAATTCTCAACCGCCCCATTGCTGAGCACATTGTTAACCTGCTCAAGCGCAACGGCATTACCGAGATCATTGCGACGCTCCACTACCTGCCCGACGTGATGCGCAACTACTTTAGCGACGGGCGCGACTTTGGCGTGCAGATGACCTATGCCGTCGAAGAAGACCAGCCCCTGGGTACGGCGGGCTGCGTGAAAAATATTTCTGATTTGCTAGACGACACGTTTTTGGTCATTAGCGGCGACAGCGTGACCGACTTTGACCTCCAGGCGGCGATCGCATTTCACAAGCAAAATGGCTCTAAGGCCACCCTGGTGCTGACCCGAGTGCCCAACCCCATCGAGTTTGGCGTCGTCATTACCGACAACGAAGGGCGGATTCAGCGGTTTTTAGAAAAGCCTTCCACCAGCGAAATTTTTTCTGATACGGTCAACACCGGCACCTACATTCTCGAACCCGAAGTGCTCGACTATTTGCCCGTCAACGAAGAGTCTGACTTCTCTAAAGACCTGTTTCCGCTGCTGCTGGAAAAGGGCGAGCCCATGTTTGGCTACGTCGCCGACGGCTACTGGTGCGATGTCGGCCACCTGGAGGCCTACCGCGAGGCTCAGTACGATGCCCTGCACCGCAAAGTTGTGGTCGATTATGCTTACCCTGAGACATCTTCTGACGTTTGGATCGGTGAGAATACCCAGATAGATCCAACGGTTCAGATCAATCCGCCGGTGATGATTGGCAACAACTGCCGCATTGGCGCTCGTACCGTGCTCGAACCGGGCACCGTGATTGGCGACAATGTCACCATCGGCTGCGATGCCGACCTCAAGCGACCGATCGTTTGGAACGGGGCCATTGTGGGCGATGAGGCCCACCTGCGGGCCTGCTCTATCGCTCGGGGGGCGCGGGTCGATCGCCGCTCTCACGTGCTGGAGGGGGCAGTGATTGGCCCTCTGTCTACGGTGGGCGAAGAGGCGCAAATTAGCCCCGGCGTAAGGGTCTGGCCGAGTAAGCAAATCGAGTCAGGTGCAACGTTGAACATTAACCTTATCTGGGGCAACACTGCCCAGCGCAACCTGTTTGGCCAGCGAGGGGTGGCTGGGCTGGCCAATATCGACATCACCCCCGAGTTTGCCGTCAAGCTGGGGGCCGCCTACGGGTCTACCCTCAAGCCCGGCTCCCACGTGACGGTCTCGCGCGATCAGCGCAGCATTTCGCGTATGGTGTCGCGATCGCTGATTGCCGGCCTCATGTCGGTGGGCGTCAACGTGCAAAACCTGGAGGCGACGGCGATTCCGGTAGCCCGCAGCGTGCTGGCCCAGATGGGCGTGGCGGGGGGCATTCACGTGCGCCTGCACCCCGATCGCCCCGACTACGTGCTGATTGAGTTCTTCGACGAGCACGGCATCGACATTCCCAAGGGCAAAGAGAAGAAAATCGAGGGCGCTTACTTTAAAGAAGACCTGCGGCGATCGCCCATCCACGAAATCGGCACCGTCACCTACCCCACGGGCGTGGTTTCGACCTACACCACCGCCTTTGAGAAGCACCTCAATATTGATGCCGTCACCAACAGCCAGGCCAAGATCGTGATCGACTACCTCTACGCGGTATCGGGGGCGGTGCTGCCCCAGATCTTGGGCAAGTTTGACTGCGACGCGGTCGTGCTCAACGCCAGCCTGCGGCAGATGGCCCTCTCCAACGACGAGCGCGAGGTCATGCTGAGCCAGCTGGGTCAGGTGGTGCAGGCGCTGCGAGCCACCTTTGGGGCGCAGGTGTCAGCCAACGGCGAGCAGCTCATCCTGGTCGATGAGGTGGGCACCACCATTCGCGGCGAGGTGCTCACGGCCCTGATGTCGCACATGATGCTGACCACCCACCCGCGCGGTACGATCGTCGTCCCTGTACACACCTCCGGGGCGATCGAACACATCGCCCGCCGCCACGACGGTCGGGTAATTCGCACCAAGGCCAACCCCACGGCGCTGATGGAAGCCTGCCAGACCAACCCCAACGTGGTGCTCGGCGGCAGCGGCGAGATGGGCTTTATCTTCCCCGAGCTGCACCCCGGCTTCGACGCCATGTTCTGCATTGCCAAGCTGATCGAGCTGCTGACCATTCAGGAGCGATCGCTAGAGCAAATCTGGTCAGAGCTACCCCGCATGGCCTACCGCATGCAAACCCTGCGCTGCCCCTGGACCGTCAAGGGCGCTCTGATGCGCTACCTGGTCGAAGAGAACCCGCCCGAGCGGCTGGAGCTGATCGATGGCGTTAAAATCTTAGGTGACAACCCTGACGACTGGGTGCTAGTGCTGCCCGATGCTGGCGAGCCGCTGGTGCATATCTACGGCAACAGTCAGAGCCGCGAATGGCTCGATACGACCCTGGCCAAGTATCAGCAGCACGTGCAAAACTTCATCGACAAAGAACAGGGGATTATTAAGGAGACCGTGTTGCTATGAACAACTGCCTGCTAATGGCCGAGATCGTGCAGTCGCCCCAGCTGCGCTACACCTCTGACAACCAGACCCCCGTGGCCGAGTTTATGGTGCAGTTTCCGGGCCTCAAAGAAGGCGATCCGTCGTCTCAAATGAAGGTGGTGGGCTGGGGCAACCTGGCCCAGGATATTCAGGCCCAGTACCAGGCGGGCCAGCGGGTGCTGCTGGAGGGGCGTCTGGCCATGAACGTGGTCGAGCGCCCCGAGGGCTATAAAGAAAAGCAGGTAGAAATGACGGTGCAGCGCATCTACAGCGTGGGCGACCTGGGCACTATGCCCATGGCTCCCCCCGCTGCGGCAGCGGCCCCGGCGGCTACCCCCAGCCCCGCTGCCTCTCGACCGGCAAAAGCCAAAGCCCCCAGCGCCACGGCTGAACCTGCCCCCAGCTACGACGACATTCCGTTCTAAACAATAGGTCGGGTGCAGCGTCAAAACTAAAAATTGGGGTTCTCGTAGGTTGGGTGAAACGAAGTGGAACCCAACAGCAATCAACCCTGTTGGGTTCTGCTAACGCGCCACCCAACCTACAAGTTAAGGCTTGCCAGACCACCAGGTGACTCTGGCCATAACGTGGGGCTGAGCATCGGCACTGCTCTGCCAAAAAGACTATCGCCCCGATCGTTGCCTTTTCGGTAACGATCGGGGCGATGGTTTTTGAGCTGGTGAGAACGCATTGATTACCGTAGGGTGCGTCATCGCTTGGCGTGGCGCACCAGGCTCAAACCTGGCGGTGCGTTGGGCTTTGCCACAACACACCCTACAGCCGAGCGATCGCTATGCAGGGTAAGCTAGGCTGTCTGCGACTGGGGAGCGGGAGATTGAGCGGTCGCGCTTTGTCGGCGCGTTTTGCGAAACTGCTGAGAGAGATCTTCGATAACGTCATCGAGTCCTCTATTTTTGCCGGTCACTTTGGCGGAGTTGTAGGCGAGTCGGGCTGCGGCATAGGCTTCGCTACCGGCGAGCATTTGGGTATCTTCTAGCAGTTCTTTGAAGTGGTTCACGGCTTGCAAAATGGGGTTCAGCGCTTCAAAGAGAGCCAGATCGCGGCGGGCTTCTTCGATATCGAGATGGCGCGGCATCATATCGATATGCTGGGCGGCCATGTCTAGGGCGCGAGTCGTAAATGTTTGGGATTTGAGGCCCATTTTTGGTATTTGACGCCGCTCTTGGGGTGTTAGGCCGAGCAGGAAGTCAAGCTGTTCACGAACTGCTTTAAGCTGAGCCAGAATTTCTGAAACCTCTTGGGTAGATAGTGTAGCCGTTACGGTTTGATTGTTCATTTCAGGTTTTTAAGTAGGGGATGATGCATCCCGCGATGCACTTTTCCATTAATCTTCTATAGGAACTCCTGATAGCGTCTGTAAATATACGGGAGCTGATATGTATCAAGCTATCAATAGGCAAAATGGCGTAGGTTCCTGGTGACAAGCCCTTCGGATTCGCTCTAGAACACCGCCGATTCTATATTTTTCTCCATTGTTTCTGTTTGGAGCACCGTCGATTCTGTATTTTTCTCCATCGATGCTGTTTGGAGCACCGTCGATTCTATATTTTTCTCCGTCGATTCTGTTTGGAGCACCGTTGGAGCAGTAATTTTCTCCGTTGACGCAGTGCAAACGGGAATTGATGGCCCTCTGAATAGAATTAAGGTTTCTGGCGAACCTGTCGGTCTGCCTTAGGGCTTCTTGGTCTTGGCATCACGGCGGTCCATGACGAGGCGTCTCTATGCACCCGTCAAAAAGTGGCAGCTAAACTGCTTTGGTAGCGATCGTGATAACGATTGCATTCAGCGGCAGCGAAAGGACTCAAACGATAGACGAAAAACCTCTCAACTGTCCGCTGCAATGCGATTGTTGGGCTGCTGAAAGTTCACTATTTTGAGCGTCTTCTTCTTGGTGGTCTTCTATAGTATTCATCGACCCATGTACCATTTTGTTTGCGATATCCCTTCACATACACATAATCGCTTTGATTGGAAATTTGTTTCCACTCTTGTACTGAAATTTTCTGTTTAGTTGCAACTGGCTTGATAGATGCCTGTGACGTTGTGGATGTAGGAGTTTGGGGTTTAGATTGATTAGTTTTGGATAGATCTTCTAGTTTCTTCTTTAAATTAGCTATCTCATCTTGCTTCTGTTGATAGTTTTGGTGTAGCGACTGATACTGTCGTTGCAACTCTAATCTTTGAAGATCTAACCGAGACTTCTCACTCTCTAAGTCCGAAGCTTCCGCTTCTTTTCTACGAGCATATTCGGTTACATTTTGAATCTTTTTCTGAAGATTTCTCTTCTCTTGATTTAGTTGGGATAGCTGATCCTGTAAATAGTTAAGCTGAGACTGTTTTCTTTGATCAACTTCTACTGCATCCTGAATCTCTCTTCGCAGTTCAGATATTAAATTCTGTAGATTATTTATTTGCTCCTCTTTCCTGCGATTTAGTTCCGTCAGATCGTAAGCATTCTTCTGTAAAGTAGCAATATCAGCATCACGGTTAGATATAGCTCTATGTAAATCAGAGATATTACGAGTGAGGCTAGCAATTTCCTGCACACGTTTATTTACTTCGACCTCACTTTCCCGTCTAGCTTCAAGTAAGCTATTGAATTGACCCGACAAAAGATTGATCCGAGAACGTAGTTCATTGACAAGTGATTGATAGTCACTATCAGTGTTAGAACCAGCCGAACCTAAGATTAAGCGTGATGATATAGACTTCATTAATTCATCAAGCTTGTAGGCAAGACGAAGGCGATATGGACTTATGTGGTCGGAATTTTGTGCTATTTCAACAGCTAATTTATTAATTACTTCTGAAAGAATTGATTGAGAGGGTTGTCTACTATTCGCAAAGAGAACTAGATTGATTACAATTTTCTCAAGTTGTTCATAGTCTTTCTCAGCTTGACTTGCTAAGAAATCACGAGCAGAATCTTGTATTTCTGACAAAATACGATAATTTCGAGGTCTTCGAGGCTCAAGTTCCTGCAAAATCTCGCTTCTTTTATATTCTAATGCCTCAAGCGTTTTAGCAATTTTCTCATGATTTACGGAAGGATCTGCACCAAGGCGTTCCAGAATGCTTTTATACCAGGGCTATTTCATTCTAAAAACGGTCTTGAGTGTATCTAGGCCGAATTTACAGAATCGTTCAGCCTGAGCCATATTGGAGAAGGCGTTGGAGCGGTAGAGATTGAGCGCGAAGTTACGAGCGACA